>DAIMZB010000001.1:0-16148 GCA_036734185.1 Thiobacillaceae bacterium
ATTGACCCGTATGTAAGTCCCTCTGAGTCCCTTAAGTGGATGATTCGATTTGACAGCTCGGTTTGATAAGCTGAATACGACCCAATCATCAACCCTTGAGTCCTTAGAACAAGCTGAAAACGGACTAAAAACCCCTCTGTGCTACCCCCTAACGAGATTACTCCACCGTTACGCTCTTTGCGAGATTGCGCGGCTTATCGACGTCGGTGCCTTTTTGCAGGGCAGCATGGTAAGACAGCAACTGCAGCGGCAGGGTGTGCAGGATGGGGGAAAGCGGGCCGGCATGGCTGCCGAGCTGAATGACGTGAATGCCATCGGCCGCCGAAATATGCGTGTCGAGATCGGCGAACACATAAAGCTCGCCGCCGCGCGCGCGCACTTCCTGCAGGTTGGATTTCAGCTTGTCGAGCAGCTGGTCGTTGGGTGCGACCGCAACCACCGGCATGTCCTTGTCGACCAGGGCAAGCGGGCCGTGTTTGAGTTCGCCGGCCGGATATGCCTCTGCATGGATGTAGGAAATTTCCTTGAGCTTCAGCGCGCCCTCGAGTGCAATCGGATAGTGCTGGCCGCGTCCGAGAAACAGCGCGTGATGCTTGTTGGCGAAACGGCGCGCCCAGGCTTCCACGGCCGGTTCGAGCTTGAGCACGTCCTGCGCGAGTGAAGGTAATTGGCGCAGTGTAGCGAGATGTTCGGCTTCCTGATTCGCGTTGAGCCTGCCGTGCAATTTTGCCAGCACCAGGGTCAGCAGGAACAGCGCCGCGAGTTGTGTGGTGAAGGCCTTGGTCGAGGCAACGCCGATCTCGGGTCCAGCGCGCGTGAGGAATTTCAATCGGCTCGCACGCACCAGCGAAGACTCGGGCACATTGCAGATCGCCAGCGTGTGCTCGTGGCCAAGCTCCCTGGCGCGCTGTAGCGCGGCAAGCGTATCGGCAGTTTCGCCCGACTGCGAAATGGTGACCACCAGCGCCTCGGGATTGGGGATGGTGTCGCGATAGCGGTACTCGCTGGCGATTTCCACATTGGCCGGAATGCCGGCGATCGACTCGAGCCAGTAGCCTGCGACGCGCCCGGCATGATAACTGGTGCCGCAGGCCAGAATGGTCACGGCCTTGATCTTGCCCAGTACAGTTTCCGCCTCCAGGCCGAACAGGGCAGGGGTCAGTCCACCCGGTAGCAAGGCATTTTGCAGGGTATCGACAAGCGCGCGTGGCTGCTCGTGAATTTCCTTCTGCATGTAATGCCGGTAAGCGCCGAGCTCGGCCATGTCGGCAGAAAGCTCGGATACATGCACCTCGCGTTCGGCCTCTTTGCCGTTGTCATCGAATATGCGCAGGTGCAGCAAACCGAGGTCGGCGATGTCCCCGTCTTCCATGTAGATCATGCGCTGCGTCACCGGCAGTAGCGCCGAGGCATCCGAGGCGATGAAGTTTTCCTCGATGCCAAGGCCGATGATGAGGGGGCTGCCCTTGCGTGCGCACACCAGCTGATTCGGCGCATCCTCGGCAATGACGCCAATCGCGTAGGCGCCGCGCAGCTCGTTGACAGCCGCCTTGACTGCTTCGAGCAAGTCGCGGTTTTTCTGATAGTGATGGTGCACGAGATGCACGATCACTTCGGTGTCGGTTTCGGACTCGAAACGATAACCGAGCACCTTCAGTTTTTCACGTAGTGTCTCGTGGTTTTCGATGATGCCGTTGTGCACCACGGCAATCTCGCCATGGCTGATGTGCGGATGGGCGTTGGCTTCGGTCGGCGCGCCGTGCGTGGCCCAGCGCGTATGCGCGATGCCGATGTGCCCATGCACACCCTGCTTCCTCGCCTCTTCCGCCAGCGAGGCCACCCGCCCCACGCTGCGCACACGCTTGAGTCCGCCATTGATCGTGACCAGGCCGGCCGAATCGTAACCCCGGTATTCGAGGCGATGCAGGCCCTCGAGCAGGATGGGAACAACGTTGCGCTGGGCAACGGCCCCGACGATGCCGCACATGCGTCAGGTTTCCTTCTTCTTTTTTGCCGGCCGCTTCCAACCCGGAACCGACAGCTGCTTGGCCCGCGAAAGCGAGAGTTCACCGGCCGGGGCATCCTTCACAATGACCGAGCCGGCGCCGATGGTGGCGTTGTCGCCGATGCGCACGGGTGCCACCAGTGCGGAATTGGATCCGATGAAGACGTTGTCGCCGATCACGGTCTTGTGCTTGTTGGCGCCGTCGTAGTTGCAGGTGATGGTGCCGGCCCCGACGTTGGTCTTTGCGCCCACCTCGGCATCGCCAATGTAGGACAGATGGTTCATTTTGGCACCATCCTTGACCTCGCTGTTCTTGATCTCGACGAAGTTGCCGACATGGACCTCGCGCGCAAGGCGGGCGCCCGGGCGCAGCCGCGAGAACGGACCGATGCGTGCGTCCTCGCCAATGTCGGCGCCGACAAGGTGCGAGAAGGCATCGATTTTCGTACCTGCCGCCACGCGCACGTCCTTGAGCACGCAATAGGGGCCGATTGTCACGTTGTCGCCTATTTTGACCCTGCCTTCGAACACGCAGCCGACATCAATGCTGACGTCGCGCCCGCAACTCAATTCGCCGCGCACGTCGATGCGCGCCGGGTCGATGAGCGTGACGCCGTCGTCAAGGAGGCTGTGCGCAATGTTGCGCTGGTGGAGGCGCTCGAGTTCAGCAAGCTGGGATTTGCTGTTCACCCCGAGGACCTCCCACTCGTCGCCGGGATGGCTGGCCAGCACCTGCATGCCCTCGGCCACGGCCATGGCGATGATATCGGTCAGGTAATACTCGCCCTGGGCATTGTGGTTCTTGAGCTTGCCAATCCATTCGGCAAGCCTGGCCGTAGGAGCGGCAAGCACGCCCGTGTTCACTTCGCGGATCTCGCGTTCGTCTTCGGTGGCATCCTTGTGTTCGACGATGCGCGCGACCTTGCCGTGTTCGCGCACGATGCGGCCATAGCCCGCCGGCTCCTGCAGCACTACTGTCAGCAGCCCAAGGTTGCCGGCCTGCGCCGCTGCCACCAGGGGTCTCAGCGTGTCCGGTCGGATGAGTGGCACGTCGCCGAACAGGACGAGGGTCACGCCTTCCTTGTGCAAATGTGGCAGCGCCTGCTGGACGGCGTGGCCAGTGCCCAGCTGTTCCGCCTGCAACGCAAACGCCAGCTTTTCGTCGGCCAGGATTTTGGGCACGGCATCGCCGCCAAAACCGTAGACCACGCAGATGCGCTGCGCACCCATTTGATGGGCCGTGCCGATCACGTGCGACACCAGCGGACGCCCAGCAAGCGGGTGCAGTACCTTGGGCAAATCCGAACGCATGCGTGTGCCCTTGCCGGCGGCGAGAATGACGATATCGAGTATGGGTTGGCTCATGCTGGTGCGAGTGGGTTCGCAGGCCTTTCAGTGGCTAGCAGTATAAACAATCACGCCATTCCAAACAAAAAAGCAGCCCGGGCTGCCCGCCACCCTAATGAAAAAGGCAGCCAAAGGCTGCCTTTTTCACCAGACACAAACTGGATCAGACCTTTTTGCGCAGTTTCTGGATTGCCGCCAGCTGCGCCACCGCTTCGGCCAGCTCGGCCTGTGCCTTGGCGAGGTCCATTGCTGCAGACTTGTCCTTCATTGCCTCTTCCGCGGCACGCTTGGCTTCCAGCGCTGCCGCCTCGTCCAGGTCGTTGCCGCGGATGGCGGTGTCAGACAGGATGGTAACGACGAAGGGCTGCACTTCCAGCACGCCGCCGGAAACGAAAATCAGCTCTTCTTCCGCCGTGTCGGGCTTCTTGATGCGCACCGAGCCGGGCTTGAGCTTGGTCAGCAGCGGCGTGTGGCGGGGATAGATGCCCAGCTCGCCCATTTCCCCCGGCACGGAAAGGAACTCCGCCGTGCCGGAAAAGAGCGAAGCTTCTGCGCTGACGATGTCGACGTGAATAGTCATTGCCATACGGCCTTACCTTTACTGAAGGGTTTTGGCTTTTTCAACTGCTTCTTCGATCGGGCCAACCATGTAGAAGGCCTGCTCGGGCAGGTGATCGTATTCGCCGTTTACGATCGCCTTGAAACCGGCGATGGTGTCCTTCAGCGAAACATACTTGCCGGGGGCGCCGGTAAACACTTCCGCCACGAAGAAGGGCTGCGACAGGAAGCGCTGCAGCTTACGTGCACGCGACACGGCCAGCTTGTCTTCGGGGGACAGTTCGTCCATGCCCAAGATGGCAATAATATCCCGCAGTTCCTTGTACTTCTGCAGCGTACCCTGAACCTGGCGGGCCACGGTGTAATGCTCTTCGCCGACGACCTGCGGGTCGAGCTGGCGAGAGGTGGAATCCAGCGGGTCCACCGCAGGATAGATACCCAGTTCGGCCACTTGACGGGACAGCACCAGAGTCGCGTCCAGGTGGGCGAAGGTGGTGGCGGGCGACGGGTCGGTCAGGTCATCCGCCGGCACGTACACGGCCTGGAAGGAAGTGATGGAACCGGTCTTGGTGGAGGTGATGCGCTCCTGCAGGCGGCCCATTTCGTCGGCCAGGGTGGGCTGGTAGCCCACGGCGGAAGGCATGCGGCCCAGCAGCGCGGACACTTCGGTACCGGCCAGGGTGTAGCGGTAAATGTTGTCCACGAACAGCAGCACGTCGCGGCCTTCGTCGCGGAAGTATTCGGCCATGGTCAGGCCGGTCAGCGCCACGCGCAGACGGTTGCCGGGGGGCTCGTTCATCTGGCCGTAAACCAGCGCCACCTTGTCCAGCACGCCGCCTTCCTTCATCTCGTGGTAGAAGTCGTTGCCTTCACGGGTACGCTCGCCCACGCCGGCGAACACGGAGAAGCCGGAGTGCTGCACGGCAATGTTGCGGATCAGTTCCATCAGCGTCACGGTCTTGCCCACGCCGGCGCCGCCGAACAGGCCGATCTTGCCGCCCTTGGCAATCGGCATGATCAGGTCGATAACCTTGATGCCGGTTTCCAGGATCTCGACGTTTGCAGCCTGCTCGTCAAAGGCCGGGGCCTTGCGATGGATGGGCATACGCTGGTCGGTGCCGATGGGGCCCTGCTCGTCGATGGTCTCGCCCAGCACGTTCATGATGCGGCCCAGGGTGGCCTGGCCGACCGGAACCTGAATCGGGCTGCCGGTGGCGACAACTTCCATGCCGCGGCGCAGGCCGTCGGTGGAGCCCATCGCAATGGTGCGGACCACGCCGTCGCCCATTTGCTGCTGCACTTCGAACGTGGTTTCGGGATTCGACAGCTTCAGTGCGTCAAACACCCTCGGCATGGACTCGCGGGGGAATTGCACGTCCACCACTGCGCCGATGACCTGAACGATTTTTCCGTTGCTCATGGTTGGTTCCTAAAAATTAATTCGTAATCTGTGTAAGCCGTTTGCCGTATTCAATCAAACCGCAGCCGCGCCGGCCACGATCTCCGACAGCTCCTTGGTAATGGCAGCCTGACGGGTCTTGTTGTACAGCAGTTTCAGTTCGCCGATGACGTTCTTGGCGTTATCGGAAGCGGCCTTCATCGCCACCATCCGCGCCGACTGCTCGCAGGCAATGTTTTCCACCACACCCTGATACACGATCGATTCAATGTAACGGGTCAGCAGGGCATCGACGACCGGCTTGGCATCGGGTTCGTAGATGTAGTCCCAGTGGTGCTTGAGCTTGTCCTCTTCGCTGCCGGCAGCCTGCTCCAGCGGCAGCAGCTGCTTGAGCGTGGGCTCCTGCTTCATGGTGTTGACGAAGCGGTTGTACACGATGTACAGCGCGTCGATCTTGCCCTCGATGTAGGCATCCAGCATGACCTTGATCGGGCCGATCAGGCGCTCGATGTGCGGCGCATCACCCAGCGCGGTGAGCTGGGAAACGACGTTGCCGCCCATGCGCTGCATGAAACCGAGGCCCTTGTTGCCGATGGCGGTGACGTCGATGCCGACGCCCCGGCCTTCCCATTCGCGGACCTTGTTGAGCACCACTCTCAAAGCATTGGTGTTCAGGCCGCCACACAGCCCCTTGTCAGAAGTGACGACGATAAGGCCGACACGCTTGGTCTGTTCGCGGCGCACCACGAATGGATGCTTGTATTCCGGGTGAGCGTAGGCCATGTGCACGGCGACATTCGCGATCTTTTCAGCGTAGGGCCTGGCCGCCTTCATGCGGTCCTGCGCCTTGCGCATCTTGCTCGCTGCCACCATTTCCATGGCTTTGGTGATCTTGCGCGTGTTTTCCACGCTCTTGATCTTGGTTCGTATTTCCTTGCCTGCGGCCATTGCCGGGACTCCCGATTAATGCCGTATCAGTAAACAGCGGTCTGCTTGAAGGACTCGATCGCCGACTTCAGCGCGCCTTCATTGTCGCCCGTCATCTCGCCGGAGGCGTTGATGGCATCGACCAGACCCTTGTGCTTGTCCTTGATGTAAGCCTGCAGCGCGGCTTCGAACGCCAGCACCTTTTTGACTTCCAGGCCATCCATGTAGCCGTTGTTGACGGCGAACAGGGTGATGGCCATTTCGGCCACGCTCATCGGCGAATACTGCGCCTGCTTCATCAGCTCGGTCACGATCTTGCCGCGCTCGAGCTGCTTCTTGGTGGCATCGTCCAGATCCGAGGCAAACTGGGCAAAAGCCGCGAGTTCGCGGTACTGGGCCAGCGCCAGACGGATACCGCCGCCGAGCTTCTTGATGACCTTGGTCTGCGCTGCACCGCCCACGCGCGACACGGACAGGCCGGCGTTGATGGCGGGGCGGATGCCGGCGTTGAACAGGTCGGTTTCCAGGAAGATCTGGCCGTCGGTAATCGAGATCACGTTGGTCGGCACGAAGGCGGACACGGCGCCGGCCTGGGTTTCGATGATGGGCAGCGCGGTCAGGGAGCCGGTCTTGCCTTTCACGCCGGAGCGCTTCTCGACTTCGACGGCGTTGATGCGCGCGGCACGCTCGAGCAGGCGGGAGTGCAGGTAGAACACGTCGCCGGGATAGGCTTCGCGGCCCGGAGGACGGCGCAGCAGCAGGGAAATCTGGCGATAGGCCCAGGCCTGCTTGGTGAGGTCGTCATACACGATCAGGGCGTCTTCGCCGCTGTCACGGAAGTATTCGCCCATTGCGCAGCCGGCGTAGGGAGCCAGGTACTGCATGGCTGCGGAGTCGGAAGCGCTTGCCGCCACGATGATGGTGTGGGCCATGGCGCCGTGCTCTTCCAGCTTGCGCACCACGTTGGCGATGGAAGAGGCCTTCTGGCCGACCGCGACGTACACGCAGGTCACGCCGGTGCCCTTCTGGTTGATGATGGCGTCGATCGCCACCGCGGTCTTGCCGGTCTGGCGGTCACCAATGATCAGCTCGCGCTGGCCGCGGCCGATCGGCACCATGGAGTCAATCGACTTGAGGCCGGTCTGCACCGGCTGGTTCACCGACTGGCGCGCAATCACGCCGGGGGCGATGACTTCCATGGGGGAGGTCTTGCTGGTGTTGACCGGCCCCTTGCCGTCGATAGGCTGGCCCAGGGCGTTGACCACGCGGCCTTTCAGCTCGGGGCCGACCGGCACTTCCAGAATGCGGCCGGTGCACTTGGCGGTGTCGCCTTCCTTCAGGTGTTCGTAATCGCCCAGCACCACGACGCCGACGGAGTCGCGCTCGAGGTTGAGCGCCACGCCGAACACGTTGCCGGGCAGTTCGATCATTTCGCCGGACATCACGTCCGACAGGCCGTGCACGCGGATGATGCCGTCGGTCACGGACACGATGGTGCCCTGGGTGCGCAGTTCGGAACCGGTTCCCAGGTTCTCGATCTTGGCTTTAATCAGTTCGCTGATTTCGCTTGGGTTCAGTTGCATGGTCATTTCCGGTCAGGCCGGTTCCGTATCTAAGTAAAATTCTTTAAGCGCCTGGTCTCTTTGCGCGTTTCACGCAGTGAGGGCGGCCAAATTAATCATGCGGTCAAGGCCGCGGCCATTTTTTGCAGACGGCCCTTCACGGAGCCGTCGATCACCTGGTCGCCCACGGTGATCACCGCGCCGCCGATCAGGCTGGCATCCACTTCCACAACCGCTTGCACGTCGCGTCCGAATTTGGCCTTGAGCGCGGCGACCACATCCGCCTTCTGCGCATCGCTCATTTCCAGCGCGGAGACGATGGTGGCTTCCAGCACGCCCTCAGCTTCGTCTTTCAGCACTTCATACTGGACGGCAATTTCCGGCAGCAGGGTCAGGCGGTCGTTGGCGGCCAGCACGGCAAGCAGGCTTTTGCCCGCCTCGCCGGTATCGGCGATGGAGGCGATCAACTCGGCGGCACGCGCGGCGCTGGTGTTGGGGTCGGCAATCACGGCCTGCATTTGCGCATCGCTCACGATGGCGCCGAGCGTGGCCAAACGGCCGGACCACTCGCCCAGGGCGCTCTTTTCCTTGGCCAGGCGGAACACCGCTTCGGCGTAGGGACGTGCCAGGGTGGACAGTTCGGCCATGATTACAGCTCGGCTTTCAGTTGGTTAAGCAGGTCGGCATGGGCTTGCGCGTTGACTTCGCGGCGCAGGATCTTTTCCGCACCGGCAACGGCCAGGGCGGCAACCTGTTCGCGCAAACCTTCGCGGGCGCGGTTGGCTTCCTGTTCGATGTTGGCCTGGGCCGCAGCCAGCTGGCGCTCGCCTTCTGCCTTGGCCGCGTTCTTGGCGTCCTCGACGATTTGCGCAGCGCGCTTCTCGGCCTGGGCCAGCACTTCTGCCGCCTGGACCTTGGCGTCACGCATGTTGTCGGCGGCAGCCTTGGCCGCCAGCTCCAACTCGTGCTTGCCGCGATCAGCTGCGGCAAGGCCGTCGGCGATCTGCTTCTTGCGCGCTTCGAGCGCGCTCATAATGGGCGGCCAGACGAACTTCATGCAGAACCACACGAAGAACGCAAAGGTAATGGTCTGGCCGATCAGGGTAGCGTTGAAATTCATTTTCGCACCTTCACTGGGGAATGTACGGCAAGGCAAGCGCCCTGCCCGTTATTGCAGCAATCCGCCAGATTAGCCAGCCACCGCGAACAGCACGTACATGGCCAGACCCACGGCGATCATCGGCACGGCGTCAACCAGGCCCATGACGATGAAGAACTGGGTGCGCAGCATCGGGATCAGCTCGGGCTGGCGGGCAGCGCCTTCCAGGAAACGGCCACCGAGGACACCGATACCCACGGCTGCGCCCAGAGCGCCCAGGCCCATCATCAGCGCACCTGCGATATACAGCACGGCTTGAGTCATTTCCATTTGTTTACTCCTTGAGTTTTCAGATTAAGTTGAAAAAGTAACTACAAATTTCCAGCAAATTCTTAATGGTGCTCGGAATGCGCCATGTCCAGATACACGATGGTCAGCGTCATGAAGATGAACGCCTGCAGGGTGATGATCAGAATATGGAACACGGCCCACGCCCATTGCAGCACGCCGCCGAACACGCCCAGCAGGATGCCGCCGCTGAACATCAGCGCAATCAGGATGAAGATCATCTCGCCGGCATACATGTTGCCGAACAGACGCAGGGCCAGCGAAACCGGCTTGGCGATCAGGCCCACGCCTTCAAGCAGCAGGTTGACCGGGAACAGAAACTTGGGGAAAGGCTGGAAGGCCAGCTCGGCGAAAAAGCCGCCGGGGCCCTTCATTTTCACGCTGTAATACAGCACCAGGAAGAAGACGGACAGCGCCAGCGCGAAAGTCACGTTGGGGTCGGTCGAAGGCACCACTTTCATGTACGGCACGCCCGACAGAGTGGCGATCCAGGGCAGCCAGTCAATCGGCAGCAGGTCCATGAAGTTCATCAGGAAGACCCACATGAACACCGTCAGGGCCAGCGGGGCAACTAGGGGATTGCGATGGGAGAAGGAGCCGCGCACCGAGTCATCGATGAACTCGACCACCCACTCCACGAAATTCTGCAGGCCGGAAGGCACGCCGGCCGTGGCCTTCTTGGCAGCGGAACGGAACATGAGCAGGAAGATCAGGCCCAGCACGATGCCGATACCCATGCTGTCGAGGTTGATCGCCCAGAAACCCATGGCCTTGGCTTCCGCCGCGCTGTGGGCCACACCCCAGGTGCCGTCGGAATGTTGACCAAAGGTCAGGTTCTGCAGGTGGTGCTTGATGTATTCGCCAGAGGTATGTGCTTCGGCCATGATATTTTTGGTTTGAATCAAGTAAGTTTTGGTTGCAGGAGCCGTGCGACGCCCCACAATCAAAACGCACCTGCGCTGCAGCTATGGCTTTTTCAGCGCCACCGCCCACCCCAACTGCCCCAGCACAAAACCGGAGACCAGCGCCAGTGCGTCGGTTTTGCCGGACATGAACCCCAAGGCCAGCAGCACCACCGCAAGAATGAACCGTTCGGCCTCAAGCCGGAAAAACTGCCCCAGTTGGCGCTGTGCGGTCCAGTCGGAATGCCTTTCGCTTTCGCGCTGCCTGGCCAGCATCAGCAGGGTAATGATCAGGCTCACCGCCGCCCCGTAAGCCGCCGACAACGCCAGCCTTTGGCCCCAAAGACACCAGGCAAGGCCGCCCGCAGCCAGAAGGATGAACAGTTGCGCAACCGCCACGCGGGTGGTAGGCCCGAACATTAGACCGCGATGATAGACCAATTAGGTTATTTGATGCAATTAGGATTTATTAGGGGATTGATAGGTTTTATCTACTGAACGCGGCCTGTCGCCCCCGGTTTTACAGCGCAATTCCCAGTTTCTCGAGCATGCCCTGAAGCTGTTCGGCGTCCGAAAACACTAGGGTCAGGCGGCCGCCATGGCGGCTCATGTGCACACGCGCCTCCATGCCCAGGGTTTCGGACAGGGTTTCCTCGAGGCGGCGGATGTCGCGCGGCACGGATTTTTTCGCGGCCCTGGCGGTATCGCCTTCCTTGAAACGGGCGGCGCGGCGCTCGACCTCGCGCACGGACAGGCCCTTTTCTTCGATTTCGTGGGCGAGCTCCTTTTGCTGGGTCGCATGCAGGGGCAGCAAGGCGCGCGCATGGCCCATCTCGATAAGGCCGGCGGTGAGCATGTCCTGCACCGGCTTGGACAGGTTCAGCAGGCGCAACAGGTTGGACACGGCGGCGCGCGACTTGCCCACCGACTGCGCGACCGCGTCGTGGGTCATGCCGAATTCCTGAATCAGGCGCTGCAGGCCATGGGCCTGTTCGATGGCGTTGAGGTCTTCGCGCTGGATATTTTCAATCAGCGCCATGGCCGCCACCGCTTCCTCGCGCACGTCCTTGATCAACACCGGTACCTCGGTCAGCCCGGCGCGCTGGGCGGCGCGCCAGCGACGCTCGCCGGCGATGATTTCGTACTGGTCTGCGTCGGTACGCACCAAAATGGGCTGCATGAGGCCCTGGTTGCGGATGGATTCGGCCAGTTCGTCAAGCGCGGTCTCGTCAAAATGCGTGCGCGGCTGGTAGCGCCCCGGCTTCAGCTGCGAAATCGGCAGCGTGCGCAAATCCCCCTTATCCCCCGCGCCGCCGCTGTCGCCGCCCAAGAGCGCATCCAGTCCGCGTCCGAGTCCTTTCATTTTTGCCATGGATGTGCCTTTCAGTTTGCGCCGGCCAGGGTTTGGGGAACGGCAATGCCGTAGCGTTGCAGGACTTCGCGGGCAAGCTCGATGTAGGCTTGCGCGCCCTTCGATGCCGGGTCATAGACCACGCCCGGCAGGCCATGGCTGGGCGCCTCGGCCAGTCGCACGTTGCGCGGAATCACGGTATTGAACACCTTGTCGCCAAAGTGGCTCTTGAGTTCCGACGCCACCTGCTGCGCCAGGGTCGAGCGCGGGTCGTACATCACCCGCAACAGTCCGGCGATTTCGATTTCGGTATTGAGCCGGGCCTTCACCTTCTTGATGGTGGCCACCAGGTCGGTCAGCCCTTCGAGCGCGTAGTACTCGCACTGCATCGGGATCAGCACGGCGTGCGCGGCCGCCAGTGCGTTGACGGTAAGCAGGTTGAGCGTGGGTGCGCAGTCGATGAGCACGAAATCATATTCGTTCGCGACCTTGGCGAGTTCGACCTTCAGGCGGTATTCGCGGCTCTCGATCTCGACCATGTCGATTTCACTGCCCGACAATTCGCGGTTGGCCGGCACCACGTCAAACCCGCCGCGCTGGGAATGCAGGCGGCTGGAAGGAATGTCCGACTGCTCCAGCAGGACTTGATAGGCGGTCGGCATGGCAGTCCGCTTTTCCACGCCCGCGCCCATGGTGGCGTTGCCCTGGGGATCAAGATCCACCAGCAGCACACGCTGCCCGTTTTGGGCAAGCCCGCAGGCGAGGTTGACGGCGGTCGTGGTTTTGCCCACGCCGCCCTTCTGGTTTGCGATTGCTAGGATACGGGCCATGTCTTCGGCTCTCTATTTCTCATTCATCAACACTACGCAGCGCTCGGCATTCAAGCCCGGCACCTTCAATTCGATTATTTCCCCTACCTGTACATCACCCGGCAAGGCGGCAATCTCATCCGCTGGCTGACGCCCCTTCATGGCCGCCCATTGCCCGCCGTCCCTGAGCAGATGGCGTGTCAGGTTCACGAAATCCGCCAGGCTGGAAAAGGCCCGCGACACCACCGTATCGGCGCCGGAATCCAGCGCCACGTCCTCCACCCTGCGCCCCTCGACTCGTACGTTTGTAAGCGCTAACTCTGCCGCAGCCTGTCGCTGGAATGCGGCTTTCTTGTCCACTGCTTCCACACTCACAATATGCCAATCCGGCCGCGCCACCGCCAGCACCAAACCCGGCAAGCCCGCCCCGCTGCCCACATCCACCACCTGCGGGCCGCGAACATACGGCAACACCGAAAGGCTGTCGAGCAGGTGGTGGGTCACCCACTCGCCCGGATTTCTCAGCGCGGTCAGGTTGTACACCCGATTCCACTTGGCCATCAGCGCCAGATAGGCCAGCAGCTTTTTCTGTGCCTCCGAGCCGACATCCACACCCAATTCCGCGACCCCGGCCGCCAACTGTGCGGCAAGCATCATGCGGTTTTCTTCAAATCCTTGAACCCGCGCCTGGCGTAGACCATCAGCACCGAGATCGCCGCCGGCGTGATGCCCTGAAGACGCGAGGCCTGGCCCAGGGTTTCCGGCTTGTGCTTGTTGAGGCGCTGGCGCACCTCAATGGACAAGCCGGTCAACTGCATATAGTCGAAATCCTGCGGCAGGCGCAGCGCTTCCTGCTCGCGGTGTTTCTCCACCTCATCCTTTTGGCGATCGATGTAGCCCTGATATTTGGCCTGGATTTCCAGCTGTTCGACGACTCGCGCATCGTCCACGCCGGGCGCGCCGCCGGGCAATTGCAGCAAGCTGGCGTAAGCGACTTCGGGCCGGCGCAGCAGTTCGTAGAGACTGTATTCCCGCTCGATGGCCTTGCCCAGCACCGCCTCGGCCTCAGCAGTCGGCAATGTTTCCGGGCGCACCCAGGTGGATTTCAGGCGCTCGGTTTCAGCTGCGATGGCATCGCGCTTGCGGTTGAATGCGTCCCAGCGCGCATCGTCGACCAGGCCCAGTTCGCGGCCGATTTCGGTCAGGCGCATGTCGGCATTGTCCTCGCGCAGGGACAGCCGGTACTCGGCGCGGCTGGTGAACATGCGGTAAGGCTCGGACACGCCGCGAGTGATGAGGTCGTCGACCAATACACCCATATAAGCTTCGTGCCGGGCCGGATGCCAGGCCTCTTTTTCCTGCACATGGCGCGCGGCATTGAGTCCTGCCAGCAGCCCCTGTGCGGCAGCTTCTTCATAGCCGGTGGTGCCGTTGATCTGACCGGCGAAAAAGAGACCCTGGATCGACTTGGTTTCCAGCGAGGCCTTCAGGTTGCGGGGGTCAAAGTAATCGTATTCGATGGCGTAGCCCGGGCGCAGGATGTGCGCATTCTCGAGGCCGGGAATGGAATGCACCGCCGCGAGCTGGATGTCAAAAGGCAGCGAGGTGGAAATGCCGTTGGGGTAGACCTCGTGGGTATCCAGGCCTTCCGGCTCCAGGAAAATCTGATGGCTGGTCTTGTCCGCGAAGCGATTGACCTTGTCTTCAATGGACGGACAGTAGCGCGGCCCCACGCCCTCGATCACCCCGGTAAACATCGGGCTGCGTTCGAAGCCGGAGCGGATGATGTCGTGGGTGCGCGAGTTGGTATGGGTAATCCAGCACGACACCTGGCGCGGGTGCATCTCGCGCGTGCCGAGAAACGAAAACACCGGGGTCGGCGTATCGCCCGGCTGTTCCTGGCACTGGCGCCAGTCGATGGTGCGGCCATCCAGACGCGGCGGGGTGCCGGTCTTGAGCCTGCCCACGGGCAGGTTGAGCTCGCGCAGGCGATGCGCGAGCGACTTGGCCGGGGGGTCGCCCATGCGCCCTGCCTCGTAGTTTTGCAGGCCGACGTGAATCAGGCCGGCCAGGAAAGTGCCGGCAGTCAGCACCACGGCGCGCGCGGAAAACTCCAGGCCCAGTTGGGTGCGCACCCCGGTGACACGGTCGCCCTCGACCTGCAGGTCGTCCACCGCCTGCTGAAACAAGGTGAGGTTGGGCTGGTTTTCAAGGCGCCGGCGGATCGCGGCTCTGTAAAGCACACGGTCAGCCTGGGCGCGAGTGGCGCGCACGGCCGGACCCTTGGAAGCATTCAGCGTGCGAAACTGGATGCCGGCTTCGTCGGTAGCCAGCGCCATCGCGCCGCCCAAGGCATCCACTTCCTTGACCAGATGGCCCTTGCCAATGCCGCCGATGGAGGGATTGCAGGACATCGCGCCCAGCGTCTCGATGTTGTGGGTCAACAGCAGCGTCTTCGCACCGACGCGAGCAGCCGTCAGCGCAGCTTCCGTGCCGGCATGGCCACCGCCCACCACAATCACATCGAACATCTCGGGAAATTTCATGGGCCGGATTTTACGCTAATTACTGCTGTTTCACGTGGAACATCGCTTCAGCGCGGCGCCGAGCACGTGCGCCAGCTCGCTGGCGCGCGGCCCCTCGCCGTGCAGGCAAAGGGTATCCGCGCGTATTTGCAAGCGCCCCCCATCCAGGGTCGATATTGCAATGCCTGCAGCAATCTTCTGCGCTTGCGCCCGCACTTCGGCCGGCGCCTCTATCACCGCGCCCGGCAAATTGCGGGGCGCAAGCACCCCGCTGCTTAAATAGCGGCGATCGGCGAACGCCTCTTCCAGCACCGGAATGCCTGCTGCCCTCGCCCAAGCAACCAGCGGTGAGCCGGCCAGGGTAACCAGCGCCATCCCCCCCAGAGTCCGCATGGCGGCGATGACCGCCTCTGCGATTTCCCTGTCCACGGCAGCGCGATTGTAGAGCGCGCCGTGCGGTTTCACGTGAAACAATGCCATGCCGAGCGTGTTCGCGATGTCCTGCAAGGCACGGGTCTGCTCAACTACCCAGCGCGTGACCTCTGCCGGGCTCGCCGTCGTGTCGGCGAGGCGGCCAAAATTGGCCGGATCGGGATAGCTTGGATGTGCGCCAGCGGCGACCCCGTGCGCCTTTGCCAGCATCAGCGCCGCGCGCATCGAACCGGCATCGCCCGTATGGCCGCCGCAGGCGATCGACACCCGCTGTACGTGCGGCATGATCAAGGCATCCTCGCCCCCCTCACCAACGTCGGCATTAAGTTCGATCAGGCGTCCCATGCGATGGCCTCCTCCATGCGCTGCCGCTGTCGGCGCCAGGCGGCCTGGGCCTCTTCGACGGTGACAAAGGAAAAGCGCAGGCTTTCCCCCGGCCGCAGTTGGGCAAGGCGGGGAAGGTCCGCGGCAATGACGCTGGCAATCACCGGATAGCCGCCCGTCACCGGGCCATCCCAGCCGAGTATGATGGGCCGCCCATCGGGCGGCACCTGGATCGCACCCGGCAGCACTGCCTGGGAGGCAAGCTCACTGCCTGTATAGCCAAGTTCGGCACCAGACAAACGCAAGCCCTGTCGGTTGGCGTCTGCGCTCACGCGAAAATCGCCGGCAGTCACCCGCTTGAGTGCGGCGTCTTTAAACCCGCCCAACTGGGGGCCCGGCAGGATGCGCAATACATTCTTTTCGTGCCCGTCAAAATGCAGCACGCCATTTCGCCGGCACTCGGCCGCCCCGACCGGCAGGCGGTCCCCCGCTCGTAGCGCCCGCCCCTGCCATCCGCCAAAACCGCCGGGCAAAAAGGTGGCGCGACTGCCCATGGCGGG
>DAIMZB010000001.1:16158-28989 GCA_036734185.1 Thiobacillaceae bacterium
CCGCCGCGACTCCGCCCGCGACTGCCAGGTAGGCGCGCAAGCCGCGACGGGCGCCTCCCATCTCCAGCTCGCCGCCTGGGGGAATGGCCCAGGTCTGCCCAAACGGCACCGGCGCGCCATTGCATCGGGTTTGCATCTCCGCACCCGTCAGCGCAACCGTGCCGCCCAGGGGAAAGCGCAGCACAGGCCCGCGCAACAGGATTTCCAGCCCTGCTGCGCCATCAGGGTTGCCAACCAGGCGATTGGCCAAAACCAGCGCCGGCGAATCGGCCGCCCCACCTTCCGGTACGCCCTGGGCACGCAAGCCTGGGCGCCCCAGATCCATGACCATGTCCAGCGGACCCACCTTGATGACCTCGATCATGCCGCCACCAGCCTCACTTCATCCCCGGCCTGCAAACGGGCGGGCGGATTCTCGTTGGGGTCGAACAGGCGCTCATTGGCCATGCCGATCAGGTGCCCCCCGCCCGGTCCGGCCGACGGGTAGATCCCGCAATAGCCGCCGCCCAGTGCAACGCTGCCGGCTGGCACCTGCTTGCGCGGATTGGCGCGCCTTGGCAGGCACAGCGCCGGCGGCAGGCCATCGAGATAAGCAAAGCCGGGCTGGAAACCGAGAAATTTCACGCGCAGGGTCAGCCCGCACAAAATCCGGATCAGGCCTTCGGCATCCCGGCCGGCCTGGGCGGCCACCTCTAATAAGTCTTCCCCGTCAAACCGCACCGTGATCCGATGCTGTCTTGCCGGTGCCAGCGCACCCGCCCGAGGCAAGTCCTTGATCATGTCCGCCAGCGCCTCGGGCGCGAGCTTGCCCGGTTCGAGCACGACGAGAAGCGTGCCATCGGCCGGAACCAGCTCCGCCACCCCAGGCAAATGCGCTTTTGCAAGACGCCGATACAGGGCAAGGGTGTCGCTGCCGGCAGGAATGCACAACGCCCGATCAGTCAACCAACGCGGGGGGCCCGTTTCACGTGAAACCTTCATGGCTCATCTGCCCGCACGGGACAACTGACATTTGATCTCTCGAGCGGCTTGTTCAAGGAAATGGCCTGATCTGAATTCATTGCCTGGAGTGGATTCTTGGCCCGGCTACTCGGGCCAATCATGCTCGCCCGGGCCGATGCAACAACTGCCCGCGCAGGAGAATAGATGAATTATACGCTCGCGGCCTGCTCCAGACCCTTCATGTAAAGCCGGGTAATTTGTTGAATGTGAGCGCACGCTCTCGTTTTGTCCCTGGCTTTTATTGGCACCAAAAATAGCGTGCTCGTCATGGTTTGACAAAGCCGAATCCCGGGCGTTGCGTGGGCCGGCCCCGCAGCCTCGCGGCGTCAGCAAGTAAGCGCGTGCTACAATGCCGCCACTTCAAAACGAGCAGCGTCAATGAGTCTGCATTACTATCAAAAGCGGCTTGTCCAGGATTTCTTCAACTTTTCCCTGCTTTTCCGCCGCAACCACGACAGCCACATTGTCAGCATGCACCAAGCCGGAACGCACTGGCTCCGGAATCTGATAACCCACGTCATCGCCAGGGAACACGGCCTGCCGATTCCAGCGGACATCCGCAGCGACGACGTGGTTGGCAGCATCAAAAAACCGCCGCGTCACGGTGGTCCGGTGGTCGTGCAAACGCACAGCATCCCCAGTCCGCTTTTTGCCTGTCGCGTGCTGCGGAGCGTGCTGCCCTATCCGAAATACCTCGTGCTGGTTCGCGACCCGCGGGTCATGCTGGCATCGCACTACAAGAAGCGCAAAAAGGATTCGCCCTGGAGCTTTTCCGAATACCTGCGCAGCAGCAAGAAAACCCGCCAATTCCGCAAGAACATCTGGTGGGACCTGCGCTTCCTCAACACCTGGCTTCCCCTGGCCAAACGCTGGCCCGAACACATTCGCGTGGTGCGTTACGAAGACCTGCGCGCCGACACGCTGGGCGAGCTGAAAAAAATCGTCGAGTATTTCGGCATCAAGGTCAGCGATCCCGAAACCCTGGCATGGAGCGTGGCCATGTGCTCCAAAGAGGCCATGTCCCAGAAAGAGGCCGACGAGCGTGCGCACAAGGTTGTGCGTCAGGACGAACGAGACCCGCTGCTGATATACACGCCCGAGGACCGGCAGTATTTCATGGACACCTACCGTCACTACCTGAAGGCCGATCTCGGCTACAACCTGGAAAAGTGGTAATCGGACCCCAACAACATGCTTTCCCCCTACTACAACACCCGCATTACCCGCGATCTGACCAACCTGTCGCTGGTGCGACATCGCCATTCTGACGGCCACATTATCAGCATGCACCAGTCCGGCACGCACTGGCTGCGCAACATGCTGTCGCTGGCAATGGCCAAGGTCTACGACCTGCCCGAACCGGAATACATCCAGAACAACGATTTCATCAGCTCGCCGCAAAAGCCTTCCAAGTATCCGCAGATTCCGCGCATCGTCAGCAGCCACCAGATTCCCAGTCCGCTCATTACGAACACGCTCGCGCAATTGCTGATCACGCTCCCGAAATACGTGTTGCTGGTGCGCGATCCCCGGGTGATCGCGGCCTCGCATTACCGCAAGCACGAACCCAAATACAAGATTCCGTTCTCGGACTTCATCCGCGCCAACGTGCCGGCCTTGCGGCTCGCCAGCAACAAGCGCAAGTTCGACAAGGACATCTGGTGGGATCTGCGCTTCCAGAACAGCTGGGCCAAAATGCTCCAGCTGAGGCCTGAAAAAATTCATCTGGTGCGCTACGAAGACCTGCGCCGCAACACGCCGCAGCATCTGCGGACGATCATGCAGTTCCTGGGCATGCCGAACATCGACGAAGCAACACTGGGCTACTGCATCCAGCAATCCTCCAAGGAAGTCATGGCGCAAAAGGAAGCGCCCGACCTTTCGCTCAAGACCGTGTGGCAGGACAACAAAAACCCGCTCGCCATCTACTCGGAGGACGACAAGCGCTTCTTTCTGGAAACCTACCGCAAGTACTGCAAGGCCGATTTCGGCTACGACCTGGAGTCCGGCTGGTAATTACTTGCCGATGCAAAAACGGCTGAATATCTCGCCCAGCAAATCGTCGGCGGTGAATTCGCCGGTGATTTCCGACAGAGCCTCCTGAGCCAGCCGCAGCTCTTCCGCCTGCAAATCCAGTTGGGCCGCGAGCGTCTGGGCCGTCAACAACCGTGCTTGCGCCCGCGCGAGCGCATCCAGGTGCCGCTGGCGCGCCATGAAGCCGCCCTCGCCGGCCGGCCGCCAGCCGGCCGTCTCCAGCAGTTCTGTCTGAAGCAGATCGACCCCAGCCCCGGTTTTCGCGGATAGCCAGATTTCCGGGCCAGGTTCCTTGCGCGGGCTGCCCGCCGCCAGATCAATCTTGTTGTGCACGGTAATGCGGGCAATGCCTGGCGGCAGGCGCTCGATGATCGACCGCTCCTCTTCGCCCAGGCCATGCTGGCTGTCCACCAGAAGCAACGCAATGCCGGCTTTTTCAACGGCAGCCCAGGTGCGCGCGATGCCCAACTGCTCGACCGCATCCGCAGTCTCGCGCAGGCCCGCAGTGTCGACGAGGTGAAAGCTTATCCCCTCGATATGGATTTCCTGGCGCAACGCGTCGCGTGTGGTGCCGGCAATGTCGGTCACGATGGCGACATCCTGTCCGGCCAGCGCGTTCATGAGGCTGGACTTGCCAACATTGGGCTGGCCAATCAGCGCCACCTGCACACCGTCGCGCAAGAGTGCGCCTTGTCTTGCAGCACCGAGCACATCGGCCAGCCTGTCGAGCGTTTCGGCAATCCCTGCGCGTATCTTCTGCTGTTCCGTCTCGACCACGTCCTCCTCTTCGGGAAAGTCCAGACTGGCCTCCACGCGCAAACGCAGTTCGGTCAGGCGCGCCTGCATGGCCTGAATGTGGCGCGAGAACTCGCCGTTGAGCGAATGCAGCGCAGAGCGCGCCGCCTCGATGGAAGCGGCGTCGATCAGGTCTGCCACGCTTTCCGCCTGCGCCAGGTCCAGCTTGCCGTTGAGGTAGGCGCGGTAAGTGAACTCGCCGGGGCCGGCCAAGCGGGCGCCGAGCGCCTGGCAGCGGGCAAGCAAGGCCTGCATCACGGCGGGCCCGCCGTGGCCCTGCAGTTCCAGCACATGCTCGCCGGTAAAGGAGTGCGGCGCGGGGAAGTACAGTGCTATCCCCTGATCGATAGAGGTGCTATCCGCGTCAAGGAAGGGGGTATAGCGCGCATGGCGAGGTTCCGGCAGGCAGCCAAGCAGCCCCCTGGCCAGGACACCAAGATCGCCGCCCGAAACCCGCACCACACCAATGCCGCCCCGGCCCGCAGGGGTGGCGATGGCACAGATCAGGTCGGCATTACTTTTTTGCATGGGCGGGCTTCGCACCGCCTGCGGCATTGCCGTATTTCTTGTTGATGACCCATTGCTGGGCAATCGACAGGATATTGCTCAACAGCCAGTACAGCACCAGGCCGGAAGCAAAGAAGATGAACATCACGCTGAACACGATGGGCATCGCCATCATGACCTTCGCCTGTATGGGATCAGGCGGCGTCGGATTGAGCTTGACCTGGATGATCGAGGTGATGCCCATCAGGATGGGCAGCACGTAGAAGGGATCGGGTGCGGACAGGTCGGTAATCCAGCCCACCCACGGTGCGCCGCGCATTTCCACCGCCGCGATCAGCACGTAGTAAAGTGCGATGAACACGGGTATCTGCAGCAGGATGGGCATGCAGCCGCCCAGCGGATTGACTTTCTCCTTCTTGTACATGTCCGCCATCGCCTGGTGCAGCTTCTGGCGATCGTCGCCGTACATTTCCTTCATCTTCTGCAAGCGCGGGGCCAGTGCGCGCATCTGTGCCATGCCCTTGTAGCCGGAAGCCGACAGCGGGAACAGCGCCAGCTTGAGCAGCACCGTAAAGATCACGATGGCCCAGCCCCAGTTGCCGACAAAGTTATGGATTTTTTCCAGCGCCCAGAACATGGGTGCCGCAATCGGCGTCAGCCAGCCGTAATCGCGCGTGAGGTCGAGGCCGGGCGCTGCCGCCACCAGCTTTTTCTGAAGCTGCGGCCCGACATAGAGCCGCGTCGTCAGGCTGGCCGTCTGTCCGGGCGCCAGGGTTCCCTGCGGCTCCTTGTAGCCCGCGGAATAAAGATCTTCGCCCAGCTTGTCCGCATAATATGTGCGTGCCACGCCGCTCTTCGGCAGCCATGCTGCAACAAAGTGGTGCTGGAGCATGCCGACCCAGCCGTCCTTGGCGTTTTTCTCGTACTTGGCATCGCCGTCGTCGATGCTCTTGAACTTGATCTTCTGGAACTTGGCGGTATCGGTATAAACCGCGGGCCCGGTAAAGGTGTACATGAATCTGGACTCACCCGCCGGCGCACGGCCATGACGCACCAGTTGCGCATAGCTTTCCAGTTGCACGGGGGCCTTGCCAGCGTTGCTGATCTTCTGGACGACCTCGATTTCATAGCTGCCGCGGTGGAAAACGTAGGTTTTTTCCACGCTCAAGCCGGTTTCTGCGTTGTGCCAAGTCATGGGCACGGACAACGTGTCGCCCGTCAGTTTGTAAACGCCGGGGGTGAGCTGGAAGACGTCCTTGTGCGTGGGCAGGCCCCAGAGCAGACCGTTCTGAGCGAAATAGGGCGCCGCCGGATCGTCGTTCAGCAACACCAGCGTCTTGGTCGGGGCATCCAGCTCGTGGTATCCGATCAGCGCCAGCTTGCGCAGATCGCCGCCGTTGGCATCAATCTCTGCGCGATAGACATCGGTCTCGACAACCGCACGCGGGCCGTGTGCGAGGGCTTTCTCCTGCGGCGCCTGCTGCTCTGCCGGCTTTGCCGACTGCACCGGCGTTGCCGCTGGAACGCCGTCCGCCGCCTGCCTGGCGGCAACCTGTTCGGCCGGCGCGGCGGTTTGCGGCGCCTGATCCTTGGCTTGCCAGGCCTCCCACAGCAACAGCAGGGAGAAGGAAAACACGACAAAAAGAATCAGACGTTGGTTATCCATAATTTATGCAATTCGCTTTGGGCGCCTCATATCGTAACGGCCGCATATTACGGCACCGGGTCATGTCCGCCGGGGCAGCCGGGCCGGCATCGGCCAATGCGCTTGACAGCGAGCCAGCCACCCTTGATCGCCCCATGCTTGCGCAAGGCTTCCAGCGCATATTCGGAACAGCTTGGCAGGTACCGGCAGCTGGCCGGCAGCAGCGGGCTGATGGCGTATTGATAAAACCGTACCAGCAAAATCAGCAGGCGGGAGAACACTTTTTGGCTGCCTGTTCCAGTGCGCGGTGCAAATCCCCGCTGTTGCCCGGATCGCTTTTGCCGGCGGCAACATGCGGCCGCACGACCAGATCAAGCGCCGGCAACGCCATTGCCATGTGCCTGAAAGTTTCGCGGATGCGGCGTCGCATGCGATTGCGGTCCACCGCATTCGGGAACAGCCGCTTGGACACGATCATGCCAAGTCGCGGTCGTCCCAGTTCATTGGGTTTGGCCAAGACCTGAAAATAGGCTGTGCGCACCGCGCACCGGTTGCTGAACACCGCCTCGAACTCCACCGCCTTCAACAAGCGTTGGCGGCGGGAAAACCCCTGTCCGCCCGACAATCTGAATCTTGCCGAATAAAATCAGACGGCCAGACGGTGACGGCCCTTGGCGCGGCGCGCATTGATCACGGCGCGGCCACCACGGGTCTTCATGCGCACGCGGAAACCGTGGGTGCGCTTGCGGCGGGTAACGGAAGGCTGATAGGTACGTTTCATTTTTTGCTGCCTTTGCTAATGGGTGGGCGGAAAAAGCCCAGAAAAACCGCATATTAGACGCTTGCGCCCCCCCTTCTGTCAAGGCGTCCTTCCTCCCGATGCCTGTGGATAAGTCCGCCCGATCGGGGTAAAATTCCGCTTTGCTCAGCGCCTGTCAAACCATAACCATCCCGCGCATGTCATCCGCTTCCCCCTCCTCCTTCGACGGCTTTTGGGAAACCTGCCTCGACCGCCTGCGCGTGGAACTCACCCCCCAGCAGTTCAACACTTGGATCAGGCCCTTGTCCTGCCAGGAAAACGAGCACGGGCTGAAAATTTCCGCGCCCAACCGTTTCATTCTGGACTGGGTCCGGGACAAGTTCTCGATTCGTCTGCAGGAGTGGGCGCAGAACCACTTCGGCGCTGCCAGACCCCTGGAATTTTCGCTGCTGCCAAGAACCTCTTCCGCGCCCCCTGTATCCGTCCCGCCGCAAGCCAGCGTTGCGACATCAGCGGCGCCGGCCCCCGAAGACATCAATCCTTCGCGGCTACGCACCCATCCGCAATTTACCTTCGAAAACTTCGTCAGCGGCCGCGCCAACCAGCTGGCTCGGGCAGCGGCCATGCAGGTTGCCGAGAACCCGGGCCAGGCCTATAACCCCATGTTCATTTATGGCGGGGTGGGTCTGGGAAAAACCCACCTGCTGCTCGCCATCGGCAACCAGATTCGCCTGGTCAATCCGGCTGCGCGCATCAGCTATATTCACGCCAACGACTATGTCAACGACATGGTGAAGGCCTATCGCCACCGCAATTTTGAGGATTTCAAGAAACACTACCTGACCCTGGATGTGCTGCTGGTGGACGACATCCAGTTCTTCGCTCAGAAGGACCGCACCCAGGAAGAGTTCTTCTACGTCTTCAATGCCCTGATCGAGAACAAGAAACAAATCGTCATTACCAGCGACACGTTCCCCAAGGACCTCTCTGGCATCGAGGATCGCCTCAAATCCCGCTTCGCCTGGGGCCTCACCGTCGCCATCGAGCCGCCAGAACTGGAAATGCGCGTGGCCATCCTCCAGAAAAAAGCCCAGACCGACGGCGTCCTGCTCGACGAGGACGTAGCGTTCTTCATTGCCAAGCAGGTGCGCTCCAATGTGCGCGAGCTGGAAGGCGCACTGAAGCGGGTGGTGGCCTACGCCAAGTTCAGCGACAAGCCCATTACCGTCAACCTGGTCAAGGACGCGCTGCGCGACCTGATTGCCTCGGCGCACAAGCAGGTATCTATTGAAAACATCCAGAAGACCGTAGCCGACTTCTACAAGATAAAAGTGGCCGACATGTACTCCAAAAAGCGCACGCGTAATTTGGCGCGTCCCCGGCAGATCGCCATGGCGCTGGCCAAGGAATTGACACCGCTGTCGCTGCCCGAAATCGGCGACTCCTTTGGCGGACGCGATCACACCACCGTGCTACATGCATGCCGGAAGGTGGCGGAGCTGCGTGAACAGGAACAGGGAATCAGCCGCGATTACCTGGTTTTGCTTCAGACCCTGACCAGTTGATATGTCAGGAACAAGTATGCATAAAACAGTGAGAAACCAAGCAGGTCAGGAAATGATCCACAAGAGTACACAGCAAAAAACAGCTTTACCCACAGGGTCCGGCCACGGCGATAACCGCACCATTCATGGACTGCGCCGAGTTATCCCCGGTTTTGCCATCCACCAAACAACGAACACAAGGGATATATAAACATGGTACTGCTGGAAACGGAACGCAACAGTCTGCTCGCCCCGCTTGCCGCCACTGTGGGGGTGGTCGAGAAACGCCATACGCTGCCCATACTTTCCAATGTGCTCCTGCAAAAACAGGGCGATCAGCTGACCTTGCTGGCGACAGACCTGGAACTCCAGGTGAGCACCCGCCTGACGGGCAAGGCAGGTGAGGATTTCGCAATTACAGTGGCCGCGCGCAAGCTGTTCGATATCGTGCGTGCCTTGCCGGAGGACGCCAAGCTCAAGCTGGACAGCAAGGACTCCCAGCTCGAGGTGCGCGCAGGAAAATCCAAGTTCACCCTGCAAACGCTGCCGGCCGCTGACTTCCCGCGCATGGAAACCAGCGCTGGCGTGGCGGGCGAGGTCAGCCTGCCGCAGAAGACGCTCAAGCATCTTTTGCAGCTGGTGCAGTTCGCCATGGCCCAACAGGACATCCGCTATTACCTGAACGGCATGCTGCTTGTGCTGGACGGGAGCACACTGCGCGTCGTTGCCACGGACGGCCATCGCCTGTCCCTGGCGGAAACCACGCTCGAAAAGGCGGGCCCGCAGAAGGAAGTCATCATTCCCCGCAAAACCATCGTTGAGCTGGTCAAGCTGCTTCAGGACAGCGATGAGCCGGTCAGCCTGCGCGTGGGCGAAAATCAGGTCACCATCGAGCTGGATGGGACCCGCCTGGTGTCAAAGATTGTGGACGGCAAGTTCCCAGACTACCAGCGCGTCATTCCGGTGGGCCACGACAAGAAGCTGCTGGTCAACCGTCAACTGGCCGGCCAGGCCCTGCAGCGGGCGGCGATCCTGTCCAACGAGAAATTCCGCGGCGTGCGCCTGGTGATGAGTGCCAACAGCCTGACGGTGGTGTGCAACAACAACGAGCAGGAAGAAGCGCAGGAGGAAATCGAGGCCAGGTACGATTCGGCCCCGATCGACATCGGCTTCAACGTCACCTACTTGCAGGACGGTCTGAACGCCCTGTCCGCGGACGAGGGGACGGTGGCGTTTTCCGATCCAAACAGCAGCATGCTTCTGACGGCCGACTCGGAGCCCGGCTTCAAGTATGTTGTCATGCCGATGCGCATTTAGTCGCGACAGACACGGGTGTGGCAGTTTTCGGAAGTTGATTGATTACGGCAGTTTTTACAGGTAACAGACATGGCAGACCAATACGACGAATCCAGTATCCAGCAACTCGAGGGACTGGAGGCGGTGCGCAAGCGCCCCGGCATGTACATCGGCGACACATCCGATGGCACCGGCTTGCACCACATGGTGTTCGAAGTGCTGGACAACGCTATTGACGAGGCCCTGGCCGGGCATTGCGATGACATCAAGGTCATCATCCATCCGGACAATTCGATTTCCATCTCGGACAACGGCCGCGGCATTCCGGTCGGCATAAAGTTCGACGACAAGCACGAGCCCAGGCGCTCGGCGGCCGAGATCGTGATGACCGTGCTGCACGCCGGCGGCAAGTTCAACCAGAACAGCTACAAGGTTTCCGGCGGCCTGCATGGCGTGGGCGTGTCCTGCGTCAACGGCCTGTCCAAATGGCTGCGCCTTACCGTGCGCCGCGACGGCAAGAAGTACTTCATGGAATTCAGGCGCGGCAAATTCGAAGACCGCGAAATTGAAACCCAGAACGGCGTCGAAGTCTCGCCCATGAAAGTCGTCGGCGACACCAAGAACCGCGGCACCGAGGTGCATTTCCTGGCCGACGAGGAAATTTTCGGCAAAGTCGAGTATCACTTCGACATCCTGGCCAAGCGCATCCGCGAACTGTCCTTCCTCAACAATGGCGTCAAGATCGAGCTGCTCGACCATCGCGACGGCAAGAGCGAGAACTTCGCGCACTCCGGTGGGGTCAAGGGCTTTGTCGAATACATGAACAAGGCCAAGACCACCCTGCATCCCAAGGTGTTCCACGCCATCGGCGAAAAGGAAAACATCACGGTCGAAGTCGCGATGCAGTGGAATGACAGCTATTCCGAAACCGTGCAGTGTTTTACCAACAACATTCCGCAGCGGGACGGCGGCACCCACCTCACCGGTCTGCGCACGGCGATGACCCGTGTCATCAACAAGTACATCGAGGACAATGAGCTGGCGAAGAAAGCCAAGGTGGAAACCAGCGGCGACGACATGCGCGAAGGCCTCACCTGTGTGCTGTCGGTGAAAGTGCCCGAGCCGAAGTTTTCCAGCCAGACCAAGGACAAGCTGGTGTCATCGGAAGTGCAGCCGGTGGTGTCCGAGGTGGTGGCGCAGAAACTGGCCGACTACCTGCAGGAAAATCCCATCGACGCCAAGACCATCTGCGGCAAGATCGTCGAAGCCGCCCGCGCCCGCGAGGCCGCGCGCAAGGCGCGCGAGATGACGCGCAGGAAGGGTGTGCTCGACGGCGTCGGCCTGCCCGGCAAGCTTGCCGATTGTCAGGAGAAAGACCCTGCGCTGTCCGAGATCTACATCGTGGAGGGCGACTCCGCTGGCGGCTCTGCCAAGCAGGGGCGCGACCGCAAGTTCCAGGCCATCCTGCCCTTGCGTGGCAAGGTGCTGAATGTGGAAAAGGCGCGCTTCGACAAGCTCATTTCCTCCGAGCAGATCGTCACCCTGATCACCGCGCTGGGCACCGGCATCGGCGCCAACGATTTCAACATCGAAAAGCTCAGGTACCACCGCATCATCATCATGACCGATGCGGACGTCGATGGCGCACACATCCGCACCCTGCTGCTGACTCTGTTCTACCGCCAGCTGCCCGAACTGGTCGAGCGCGGCCACATCTACATCGCGCAGCCGCCGCTGTACAAGGTCAAGTCCGGCAAGAAGGAACAGTACCTGAAGGACGAACATGCGCTGAAAGAATTCCTACTCAGCCAGGCTTTGTCTGATGCCGTGCTCGTCCCCGCCGAAGGTGCCGCACCGATCATGGGCGAAGCGCTGGAAACCCTGGCACGCGAGTATTTCCTGTCCGAGGCCGTCATCGACCGCCTGACCAGGATCCTGCCCGAAGAGGTCCTACACGCGCTGATGCACATTCCCGCCTTGTCGCTGGCCGACAGCACCCAGGCCATGATGGCGGAAGCGGCGCTCGCCTCGCAGCTGAGCGGCAGCGTATACAGCGTGGAAACGGAATTCGTGCCGGAGACAGAGATGCACCGCCTTAAAGTCACCCGCAACCTGCATGGAAACGTCATCATCAATTTCCTGGAGGAAGACCTGCTCGAATCCGGCGACTATGCCCAGCTCACCAAGACCGGCGACCTACTGCGCGGCCTGATCGGCAGCGGTGCGAGTATCGCGCGCGGCGAAAAGGCAGCAGGCATTGCAGGCTTCAAGGAAGCCATGGACTGGCTGCTCGGCGAAGTCAAACGCAATATGGGCATCCAGCGCTACAAGGGCTTGGGCGAAATGAACCCCGAGCAGCTTTGGGAAACCACCATGGACCCGAAGGTGCGACGGCTCATGAAGGTGCGCATCGAAGACGCCATCTCGGCGGACGCCATCTTTACCACGCTCATGGGTGATGAAGTCGAACCGCGCCGCGCCTTTATCGAAACCAATGCGCTGGGGGTCAGAAACCTGGATGTCTGATCCTGTGGGCGCCGGAATACATACCCGCCGCCCCGTCTGCGATTTCTGCCAGGTGAACGGCGCAACCGATTTCCTGGCCAGCCGTCAAACTTCGGCATGAACCTCACCAAACTGCTGCAATCCCAGGGTTTTGGAACCCGGCGCGAATGCCGCGACATGATCCTGCGCGGCCGCGTCTGTGTGGCCGGCGAGGAGATCAGCGATCCTGAGGCAGAGGTCGAAGTCGGCAATCCGACTTTTTCGGTAGACGGACAGGAATGGCGTTACCGCGAAAAGACTTATGTCTTGCTGCACAAGCCGGCGGGCTATGAATGCTCGCAAAAGCCCAGGCATTACCCCAGCGTGCTGAGCCTGCTGCCGGTGCAGCTGCGCAACCGCGGCCTGCAGATGGTCGGCAGGCTCGATGAGGACACGACCGGGCTGCTGCTCTTGACCGATGACGGTCAGTTCCTTCATCAATACACCTCGCCGAAAAAGAACATCGCCAAGGTGTATCGGGCAACGGTAAAGCACCCGCTGTCCGAGAGCCAGTTGAATGCGCTGCGCGCGGGCGTGGTGCTGAACGACGACCCCGACCCAGTGGCGGCGCGCTCCGCCGAGGCCCGCGATGCGCATACGCTCGAGCTGGTGCTGACCGGCGGCAAGTACCATCAGGTCAAGCGCATGGTGGCGGCAGCCGGCAACCGCGTGGAAGCGCTGCACCGGGAAAGGATGGGCGCGTA
>DAIMZB010000001.1:28999-68403 GCA_036734185.1 Thiobacillaceae bacterium
TAGTCTCGTGGGCTTGGAGATGTGTCTCAGTGAGAGGGATGGGCGCGTATTTGCTGCCGCCGGATTTGGCCCCGGGCGAGTGGCGTTATGTCGAGGCGGACAACGCCTGTTGAAGCGCGTTGGGGGACAGCGGAAGCGGCAGCGCAAAGTCGATGCGATGACGCTGCTTCAGCAATTCCAGGTCGGCGGCATGGAATGGCTCGTAAATGACGATGATCCGGGTCTCGGGGTTGCGCCCCGCCACGGCGAGCAGCGACTCCAGGTTGCTGACCCGGTCGTGGAAATAGCGTTTGTAAAAATCCGCCACGACAATATCGGGTTGCCAGCTTTTCATGCGCGCCATGCCGCGCCGCG
This sequence comes from Thiobacillaceae bacterium, assembly GCA_036734185.1. Taxonomy (GTDB): domain Bacteria; phylum Pseudomonadota; class Gammaproteobacteria; order Burkholderiales; family Thiobacillaceae; genus UBA6918. The sequence continues at coordinate 29,354 of DAIMZB010000001.1, forward strand.
CAGAAGTTTCTATCGCGACATCCAGCCCCATTTGTTCAAACAGGGGCAACAGGTTGCCGTATCCGCCGGCTTCAATAATGAGCAGGATTTTTTTTGCTGGGTTCATGTGCGCGTCACACCATCGGCCGGATATAAAACTAGAATGCAAGAACTGGATAAAAATCCGTTTGCCCGATGGCCGTGCTGTAAAATTTCTCTCGTATAAACCGGCATGTCTGCAAATCTGCAAAAAATTATCTATAAAAGTTTAATGCGCCCGGGATCCCGCAACTTCAAGGCAACAGGATTTTGGCGCGGGCATGACGCAATGACTGCGCAACAATGTTCAATCAAAACAAAAGGAGTTTAAGAATGCAAACCAGACATTTTATTTTGCAAGCCATGGGTGTCGCACTCATTTCCACGGCTGCGCTTCATGCGCAGGCGGAAGAACGCTTCTACGACCCGTCCAATGCCGCCAGCCCGACCGGCAAGACCATCGGCTATGAGCTGTTCAAGACGATTGGCTGCCCGGGCCAGCCCTTGCTGGGTACACCGTGCAAGGACCCCACCCCCGCTGCCGCGCCTGCGGCCAAGCCCAAGGATACGGATGGCGACGGCCTGACCGACGACAAGGACAAGTGCCCCACGGTCTACGCCAAGACCCCGGACGGCTGCCCGCCCGCAGCGGCTCCTGCGCCCAAGAAGCTGGTCCTGCAAGGTGTAAACTTCGACAACGACAAGGCCACCCTGCTGCCCCAGGCCCAGACCACGCTTGACCAGGCGGCGGCCACCCTGAAAGAGTGGGGCGACGTCAAGGTCGAGGTTGCAGGCCATACCGATTCCGTGGCGTCCGATGCCTACAACATGAAGCTGTCGCAGCGCCGCGCCGCCGCCGTGCGTGACTACCTCATCAGCAAGGGCATTGCGGCCAGCCGACTGACCGCCAAGGGGTATGGCGAATCCAAGCCCATTGCGGACAACAGCACCGAGACGGGCCGCTACCAGAACCGTCGCGTGGAACTGGTGCCGCAGAAATAATTCTGCTTTCATGCGAGACCAAACGGGGACCGCGGTCCCCGTTTTTTATTGGAACGCTGCCGTCAGCGATGCGCCAGCGGGTCGTGGGCCGGCGCCAGGCCGGGGTCGACTGCATTGCGGTCATCGAACACCACGCAATTGCCGGACCAGTGCGCCCCGCCGACTTCCTCGAAATACTTGAGAATGCCGCCGTCCAGCTGATAGACGTTTTGCATGCCGAGGCGGTTCATGTAGAGCACGGCCTTTTCGCAGCGGATGCCGCCGGTGCAGAAGGTGACGACGGTCTTGCCGGCGAGCGCGTCCTGGCGCGCGGCGATGGCATCGGGATATTGCGAGAAGCGCTCGATGCCGAAGTCGAGCGCATTGAGGAACGTGCCCGCCTCGACTTCAAAGCCGTTGCGCGTATCGATCATGGCGATTTCGCGCCCGGCATCGTCGAATCCGCGGTCGAGCCAGATTTTTAACTGTGCAGGCGAGACCGTCTGGGCGCGATGGTCCTCGGGGCGGATATCCGGGACCTTCATGGTGATGATCTCCTTTTTCAACCGCACGCGCATTTTCCTGAACGGCACCGAGCCCGACCAGCTTTCCTTGGCGACAATGTCGGCGAACCGCTGGTCCTGGTGCAGCCAGCCAAGAAAATCTTGAATGGCGACAGCCTCGCCGGCGAGGAAGATGTTGATGCCCTCCGGCGCGAGCAGGATCGTGCCCTTGAGCGTAAGCGCGTCGCACTTTTGCTGCAGCGCCGCGCGCAGGCTGTCGCGGTCGTCCAGGGTGACGAACTTGTAGGTCGAGATATTCAGTACGGCCATGAGGAAACGTAAAGCGGGTAACTGCAGGGCTTGCGGACAGGATTTTATCCGCAAGTCTTCGGACGTTTCGCGGCAATCAGGATTTGGCTGCCTTGGCCTTGGCGGCGGGCTTTTTGGCCGGTGCCTTTTTGGCTGCGGCTTTCTTTTTGGTTGGGCCCTTGTCCGCCTTGGCTGCAATCAGCGGCAGCGCATCGAGCAGGGTAACGGACTGTGGGTCGAGGTCCTTGGGCAAGGTGGCGTTGACCTTGTTGTGGCTGACGTACCAGCCGTAACGGCCATTCTGCAGATGGACCGGCTTGCCGTCGTCCGGGTGTTTGCCGAGTTCCTTCTTTTCGCTGGCGGCGGCACGCCCGCGTGTGGCGGGCATCTCCAGCACCTCGACCGCGCGAGCGAGGTCGATGGTGTAGACGTCGTCGTCCTTGGGAATCGACTTGAACTTGCCGTCGTGCAAAAGGTAGGGGCCGAAGCGCCCGATGTTGGCGACGATAGGCAGCCCGGTCTTGGGGTTGTGTCCGACCTCGCGCGGCAGCGACAGCCACTTGAGCGCCATTTCCAGCGTGGCGGATTCCGGCGGCAGGCCCTTGGGCAGGGAGGCGCGCCGCGGCTTGGGCGCCTTCTTGTCCTCCGGCGTGGGGCCGACCTGCACGTACCAGCCGTAACGGCCGTTCATCAGCAGCACGTCCTCGCCGGTTTCGGGATATTTGCCCAGCACCGCAGGGCCGCCTTCATTGCCGTGCAGCGGGCGCGTGTAATCGCATTTCGGATAGGCCGAGCAGCCGATGAACAGCCCGCGCTTGCTGGCCTGCAGGTTCAGCACTGCGCCGCACTTGGGGCATTTCTCGTCCATCGGGATGCCGCGTTCGACATCCTGCTTGGCAGCGAGGTTGCCGTCGAATTCCTTCCAGAACTCCGCCAGCAGCCGGGTCCACTCGCGCTTGCCGTTGGAAACGTCGTCCAGCTTGTCTTCCAGCTTGGCGGTGAAGTCGTAGTCGACGTAGTGGCCGAAGTGCAGCGTCAGGAAACCGTTGACGATGCGGCCCATGTCGGTCGGCATGAAGCGCTTCTTGTCGAGTACCGCGTATTCGCGGTCCTGCAGGGTGGAGATGATGCTGGCGTAGGTGGAGGGGCGGCCAATGCCGAATTCCTCCAGCGCCTTGACCAGAGACGCTTCCGTGTAGCGCGGCGGCGGCTGGGTGAAGTGCTGCTCGCCATAGAGCTTGTCCACCGGCAGCACGGCGCCTTCCTTCAGCAGTGGCAGCTTGGCTTCTTCCTCGTCTTCCTCGTCGTCGTGGTAGACCGCGAGAAAGCCGGCGAAAGCCAGGGTCTGGCCGGTGGCTCGGAACACGCCCTGCGCCACCATGAGATCGGCGGCGACCGTGTCGAACTGGGCGGCCGTCATCTGCGAGGCCACCGCGCGCTTCCAGACCAGTTCGTACAGCCGGTACTGGTCGCTGGACAGGAAGTTCTTCAGGCTTTCCGGGGTGCGCGCCACGCCTGTCGGGCGGATCGCCTCGTGCGCTTCCTGGGCGTTCTTGGTCTTGGCGCGGTAATGGATCGGCTGGCTGGGCAGGTAGTCCTTGTCGAACTTCTTGCCGACGAAGGCGCGGATGTCGGCGATCGCCTCGTTGGCGAGATTGACCGAGTCGGTTCGCATGTAGGTGATGAGACCGACCGTGCCGGAGCCGATGTCGATACCCTCATACAGCTGCTGGGCGGTGCGCATGACGCGATCGGTGGTCATGCCCAACTGCCGCACGGCCGCCTGCTGCAGCGTGGAGGTGGTGAAGGGCGGCGGCGCGTGGCGCGCCTTGCGCCTTTTCTCCACCTGCATGACGCGCGCTTCGGTGCTTTCCAGCATCTTCAGGATTTGCGCGTGGCGCGCCTCGTTCTCGATGGAAAACTGGGTCAGCTTCTCGCCTTCGAAATGCGTGAGGCGGGCCGAGAAGGCCTGCTTGTCCTTGTGCGAGTCGAGATGCAGGGTCCAGTATTCGCGCGGCTTGAATTTCTCGATTTCCTCTTCGCGCTCGACGATGAGGCGCAATGCCGGGCTCTGTACACGGCCGGCGGACAATCCCGGGCTGATTTTCTTCCACAACAGCGGCGACAAATTGAAGCCGACGAGGTAGTCCAGCACGCGCCGCGCCTGCTGGGCGTTGACCAGGTCCATGGAAACGTCGCGCGGGTGCGCGACGGCGTCCTTGACCGCACTTTCGGTGATCTCGTAGAAGGCGACACGCTTGAGCTTGCCGGGCTTGAGCAGCTTCTTCTCGTTCAGGATTTCGGACAGGTGCCAGGAAATTGCCTCGCCCTCGCGGTCCGGGTCGGTTGCGAGCAGGACTTCGTCGGCCTTCTTTGCGGCCTTGCAGATGGCGTCGACATGTTTCTGGTTGCGTTCGATGATCTGGTACTTCATCGAAAAATCGGTGGTGTTGACCGCGCCGGTCTTGGGCTCGAGGTCGCGCACATGGCCATATGAGGCGAGGATTTCATAATCCGCGCCCAGGTATTTCTTCAGTGTCTTCGACTTCGAGGGGGACTCAACGACGACCAGTTTCATTTTTCAGTGCAAGGTAGTTTCGTTGAGCAGCATTTCTTCCAGGAAGGTGTAATGCTCGATGTAGCCGCGGCTCCACAGCACCACCAGGCTCATCCAGCGCACCTGCTCGGGGCTGATGTCCTCGCCGGTGAGGAGCATCAGTCCGTTGATCACCCATTCGCGCGACTCCGCGTCGAGAATCTGGGCTTCTTCCAGGAAGCGCAGGCTGGCGCGGCAATCGTCGTCCAGCTTGTCCATCTCCTCGCGTGCGTAGTGACGAAAAAGCCCGTTCTGGGAAAGCCTGGGGTGGGCCTCGGTGTCGGCCATGCGGCCGAACCAGTCCAGCGCACCCTTTACCGAAGGGGCGTCGAAGCCCGCGGCAAAGAGCTTCTTTTCCAGCGTATCGCGATCGGGGGCCAACTCGGCCATGCGGTAGCTTTCATACAGGTAAACCAGGATTTCGAGCATAAATTTATGAGAGTCGTTGGTAGCGCCCGCCCGGAAGCTGGGCGACCAGGCCTTCCAGTTCAAGCGCCAACAGCTTCGCCGAAAGCGCTTCCACCGTCAACCCGCTCCGTTCCGCCAGCTGGTCCAGGCTGGCCGGGTCAAAGCCGAGATGCCGCAAAACCGGGTCGTTTCCGGGTGGATGGCCGTCAGCGGCCGCCTTTACCGCTGGCGCCGGCCAGGCCAGCTCCTCGGCAATGTCCTGTGCCGACTCCACCAGCTTGGCGCCCTGCTTGATCAGCGCATGGCAGCCCTTGGAAAGCGGCGAATGGATGGAGCCGGGAATCGCCATCACCTCGCGGCCCTGTTCCAGGGCCAGCCTGGCGGTGATGAGCGAGCCTGAGCCGAGCGCGGCCTCCACCACCAGCACGGCGTGCGACAGCCCGGAAATGATGCGGTTGCGTCTGGGGAAATGGCCCGGCGCGGAAATCGTGCCAAGCGGAAACTCCGACAGCAGCAGGCCCTTTTCAGCGATTTCGTGCGCCAGCGCCTTGTTGCGAGCCGGATAGACCCGGTCAAGCCCGGTGCCGACCACGGCGATGGTGGACCCGGCGCCCCGGAGCCCGCCGCGGTGGGCGGCGGCATCGATGCCCAGCGCAAGGCCGCTGACGATGGTGATGCCGGCCTCCGACAACACCTGCGCGAAGGCTTCGGCATTGGCTTCGCCCTGCGCAGTGGCATTGCGGCTGCCGACGATGGCGAGGCAGTTTTGCAGCAGCAGTTCGCGCCTGCCCTTGCCATATAACAGCGCAGGCGGATCGGCCGTTTCGCGCAGCGGGTCGGGGTAGTCCGCGTCGAGCCAGGTGATGAGGTGGTGGCCGGGTTCGCCCAGCCAGGCGAGGGTCTGTTCGAGTTGCGCCGAATCCGGGCCGGCCTGCAGGGCCTCCATCTGCTTCGCGCTCAAGTGTGGGGCAAGCTGGCTGCGCGAAGCCGCCAGTGCCGCGGCCGGCGAGCCGAATGCTTCGAGCAGGCGGTGCTGCGCGCCGTCGCCGATGCCCGGAACGAGCGCGAGGCGCAGCCAGGACTCACTGTCCTGCATGGCGTTCAGGCGCTCTGGTACATGGGCTTGCCGTCATAGAAATTCAGCATGCCCTTCACGATGCGGTAGATGGCCCAGATGCCGGCGACCCCCCAGACGATGAAACCGATACCGATGATGAAGGTGAGCCAGCCGATCACGCACCACAGTATGGAAAACCAGAAGGTGCGAATTTGCCAGCGAAAGTGGCTCTCCAGCCAGGTGCCCGCGACCTCCTCGCGCTTGATGTAATTGATGATCACGGCAATGATCGCGGTGATGCCGGCCAGCACGGAGGCGATGTAGAGGAAATAAACGATCTGTGTGAGATCGCGCAGTTTTTGAATGTCCTGGGTCACGGGTTCCCCCTTGCTGGGTTGATCGGGCAAAAATGAAAAAACCGCCCCTGGGGGCGGTTGCAGTGTAGCGTCATTTTTTTGAAATCGGCATGCAGCCTCAAGGGTTGGTCACCGAGTCCAACAGGAAGACCGGCCCGTCGGACTGCATGACCAGTGCGTAGGAAACCTTGTCGAACACGCGGTAGACCATGACGAGGCCGGTGCGCGCATCCGGCAGTTTGACGCTGCCGTCGTCCCGGTTGAGGCAGCCGCTGCGCGAGACGGCCTTGGGGTCGGCGGTCTCGTCGTAGGTCAGCTTGCTGCCGCTGTCCTTGAGGCAGCGCACATCGCTGTACAGCCAGGCGCCGCCTTCCGGAACGCCAGCGTTGCGTGAAGCGAGCCAGGTGATTTTTTCCTGTTCGTCCTTGCTGAGCTTGATGGTGCCGCCAGCGTGGTAGATCGCGAGCACATGGCCGGGAGCAAGGCCGTCGTTGCTGCCGCGGTTCAACACCACGGTCTGGTAGCGCCCGGCGTCAGACAGGCTGCCGCCATAGGCCGAAACGATGCGTCCGGCGATTCGGTTTTCCGGCGCGCGCGGTACATATTCGAAGGTGTCGCCATCGACCGCGGCGACCAGCTTGTCCTTGGCCAGGACTTCCTGGGTGGTGCGGGTAATGAGGATTTTCTGCGGCGCGCCGGGGGAAAGAGTGCGGGCGTCGCCGACGTATTCGACTTCATAGCCCAGCACTTCGCCGGTTTCCGGATCCTTCAGGGCCTTGCCCGGGCGCAGGATATTCCAGCGCGTGACCCCGGCCGGGCCGCCGGTGGCATAGGCTTCGTCGCCTTTGGCGAAGATGACGCGCTCGCTGTTGCTGCCCAGGATGAAGGGCGCCGCATCGAGTGCGCCCGCGGAAACCACGCGGGGCTGAGACAGAAAGGCGTGGATCGCGGATACGGGAATGGTCTGGATGGCGCCGCCATCAATTTTTTCCTCGCGCACATCGGGCGACAGCTTGAAGGTGCTGAGCCCGGAGTTGTCACCCTTTATCAGGCGCAGCTTGGGCTGCCCGCCAGAACGATCCAGCACGATGATGTCGCCAGGGTAAATCCGGTGCGGGTTCTTGATCGTGTCCTTGTTCAGCTGCCAGATTTCGGGCCAGCGCCAGGGCTGGGTGAGGAACTTCCCTGAAATGTCCCAGAGGGTGTCGCCCTTGACGACTACGTGCTGATCCGGAGCGTTTTCCTGGATTTGCGGCGTGTCCGCCCACGCTGGCACGGACAGGGCGAGGGCAGTTAAAGTCAGGGCGGACAGCAGTTTGCGCATGTTTAGACCTTGTCTAATTTTCGTGAAAAAGCTACTGTTGCGTTTACGGACATTGCCAGCAGGAATTTAGCATGCGTCCCTCCTTCGTCCCTGAAGGGGGCGGCGGCCGGATTCCTGCGAACACCCGCATTTATGGCCAAGCTTAACATTCTTCGATATCCCGATCCCCGCTTGCACACGGTCGCCAAACCCGTCAAGGCGGTGGACGAACGCATCCGCAAGCTGGTCGACGACATGGCCGAGACCATGTATGCCGCGCCCGGCATTGGCCTGGCGGCAACCCAGGTCAATGTGCACGAACGCGTCATTGTCATCGACATCAGTGAAGACCACTCCGACCTGCGCGTGCTGATCAACCCGGAAATCATTTCCAAATCCGGCGATGTCGAGTGGGAGGAAGGCTGCCTGTCCGTGCCCGGCATCTACGACAAGGTGCACCGTGCCGAAAAAATCCGCGTGCGCGCTTTGAACCGCGAAGGCCAGACGTACGAGTTCGACGCCGATGGCCTGCTCGCCGTCTGTGTGCAGCACGAGATGGACCATCTGATGGGCCGCGTGTTCGTGGAATACCTTTCCCGGCTGAAGCAGGTGCGCATCAAGACCAAGCTCGTCAAGCAGGAGCGCGAGCACAAGCAGGCCCATCCCGAGCGCCAGCCGGTTCTCTGATTGATGAAGCTCATTTTTGCCGGCACGCCTGAATTCGCGCGGGCCGCCCTGGTGTCGATCATCGAGGCCGGCCACGAAGTCGTGCTGGTGCTGACCCAGCCGGATCGGCCGAGCGGCCGCGGCATGAAACTCACGCCCAGCCCGGTCAAGGAGGAAGCCCTAAAGCGCGGCATTCCGGTCTACCAACCGCAGAGCCTCAAGGATCCTGCCACCCATGCAGCCATCGGTTCGGCGCAGGGCGAGGTCATGGTGGTCGCGGCATACGGCCTGATCCTGCCGCAGGCGGTGCTGAACATGCCCGCCCGCGGCTGCCTCAATATCCACGCTTCACTATTGCCGCGCTGGCGCGGCGCGGCCCCGATTCAGCGCGCCATCGAGGCGGGCGACCGGGAAACCGGCATCTGCATCATGCAAATGGAAGCCGGCCTCGATACCGGCCCGGTGCTGCTGGAGAAGCGCCTCCCGATTCTGGAAACCGACACGGCCGCGAGCCTGCACGACAAGCTCGCCGCCCTGGGCGGTCAGGCCATCGTCGAGGCACTGGCAAAACTGGGCAGGCTTGAACCGGCCGCGCAGCCGGAAGAAGGCGTGACCTACGCGGCAAAGCTCAGCAAGGAGGAGGCCCGCATCGACTGGACCCTGCCCGCCGAAACCTTGGCGCGAAAGGTCCGCGCCTTTAACCCGGCGCCGGGCGCGTGGACGCAGCTGAACGGCGAGCCGCTTAAAATCTGGCAGGTCGAAGCGGCGCCCGGCACGGGTCGCCCGGGCGAAGTGCAGGAGGCTGCCGCGGGCCGGCTCACAGTGGCCTGCGGCGAAGGCCTGCTCAGCCTCGTCGAACTGCAAAAGGCCGGATCCCGGCGCATGGATGCGGCGGCATTCCTGGCAGGGGTGAAAATCACGCCAGGGACATCGCTAAGCAATTGAATTTTTTGCCCGTCCCCGCATCTATAGGGCTGTATTGAAGCTGTTTGAGGAACCTTAGAGAAATGTTCAACTGGATCAAGACTTCCATTCTCATGGCCGGCATCGTCGCCCTGTTCGGCGCGGTGGGCATGGTGCTGGGCGGTGCGCAGGGCATGCTGATCGCGCTCGTGATCGGCGCCGGCATGAATGTTTTCGCCTACTGGAATTCGGACAAGGTGGTGCTGCGCATGTATGACGCGCAGGAAGTCGACGCGCAGACCGGCGGCCGCTATTACGCCATCGTGCGCGAGCTGTCTGAGAATGCCGGCCTGCCGATGCCGCGCGTCTATGTTATCAACCAGGCCCAGCCCAATGCCTTCGCTACCGGGCGTAATCCCGAGCATGCCGCAGTGGCCGCCACCACCGGCATCATGCAGCTTTTGTCCGAGCGCGAATTGCGTGGCGTGATGGCGCATGAGCTGGCCCATGTCCGAAACCGCGACATCCTCATCTCCACCCTGAGTGCCACCGTGGCCGGCGCCATTTCCATGCTGGCCAACTTCGCCATGTTCTTCAGCGGCCGCGGCGACGACCGTCCCAACCCGGTGGTGGCGCTGGCGGTGATGATCATCGCCCCGATCGCCGCCATGTTGATCCAGATGGCGATCTCGCGCAGCCGCGAATTTGGCGCCGATGCCGGCGGCGCGGAAATTTCGCGCGATCCGGAAGCATTGGCTTCCGCGCTGAGAAAAATCGAGGCTTACGCCAAGGGCCTGTCCATGCCGGTGGCGGATGCGCATCCCGAAACCGCGCAGATGATGATCATCAACCCGCTGTCGGGCGACGGCATCAAGAGCCTGTTCTCCACGCATCCTTCAACCGACGACCGGGTGGCGAAGCTCATGGCCATTGCGCGTGGCGCATAAATCCCAGACGGTCAGCTCCGGCACATCGGCGGCTTTGGCCGCCGATGTGCTTTCGGCCGTTCTGCAGGGCCGCACGCTGAACCACGCACTCGACGGGCTTTCCCTGAGCCTGTCGCGGCGCGGCGCAGTTCTCGACATGGCCTACGGCGCTTTGCGCTACAAGGGCACGCTCGAAGCCGTGCTGGCGCAACTATTGAAAAAGCCCCTGGATGATGAATATGCCCATGCCTTGCTGCTGGGCGCGTTGTACCTGCTGGCTTACACCGACGAGGCGCCCTACGCGGCGGTGGACAATGCGGTGAAGTCCGCCCCGCGCCACCTCAAGGGACTGGTCAATGCCGTGCTGAGGAATTTCACGCGCCAGCGCGAGGCGCTGCTGGAAGCGGCGCGGCAAACCCAGGCCGGGCGCACCAATTTCCCCGACTGGTGGGTGGAAAAACTCAAGCTCGCCTATCCCGCGCAGTGGGAAGCGATCCTGGAGGCCAGCCAGCTGCATCCGCCCATGACCCTGCGGGTCAACCACAGAAAATCCAGCGTCGGCGATTATCAGGCCGAGCTGCTGGCCAATGGCCAGGCCTGCCGGCAAACCGGCGAGTCGGCGCTCACCCTGGAAAAACCGGTTCCCGTCGACAAGCTGCCGGGCTTTGCCGAGGGACGGGTCTCGGTGCAGGACGCGGGCGCACAATGGGCGGCGCGTGTGCTGGATGTGCAAAACGGCATGCGTGTGCTGGACGCATGCGCCGCGCCGGGCGGCAAGACCGGACATATCCTGGAGCGGGCAGAGGCGGCGGTGCTGGCGCTGGATGTCGATGCGCAGCGGCTGGCCCGGGTGCAGCAGAACCTCGACCGGCTCGGGCAGGTTGCGGAACTGCGGACGGGCGACGCGGCGCGGCCCCAGGACTGGTGGAACGGCCGCCCCTTCGACCGCATACTCGCGGATGTGCCCTGCTCCGCTTCCGGCGTGGTGCGGCGCAACCCCGATATCAAATGGCTGAGGCGGCCGCAGGACATCGCCAAATTCGTCAGGCAGCAGGCGGTGATTCTGGACGCGCTCTGGCAGACGCTCGCGCCCGGTGGTAAATTGCTCTATGCAACCTGTTCCATTTTCCCCGAGGAAAACGCGCAGCAGATAAAAGGTTTCACGGCGCGCAATGCCGATGCAAGGCTGATGGCGCTTCCACAGGAACTGGGCGACGGCCAACTATTGCCAGATGATGACCACGACGGTTTTTACTATGCCCTGCTTGAGCGTCTCCCGAATTCGCCAGAATAGTTTTTTCGCGGACCGCTGTTTCCTGATCCTTTTTTCCATGGTGTTCGCCGCCATGCCGCTGAAGGCGGCAGACATGGAGGAAGCCATAACGGTGCTTTCTGCCACGCTCAAGCCGGCGGCGGACGATTGGGTGCTCAATGCCGCATTGAACGTGAAGCTTAACCGGGCCCAGGAAGACGGGCTGATGAAGGGCATTCCGCTGAACTTCGTCACCGAGGCGAAACTGCAGCGCAAGCGCACGTGGTGGTTCAACGAGGATATCGCCGCGGCCAGTCGAACCGGCCGCCTGAACTACAGCACCCTTACCCGGCGCTATCAACTCGAAACGGCAGAAGGTTTCAAGGCTTACGACACCCTGCCGGAGGCCCTGGCCGTATTGGGGCGCGTCGAGAACTGGGCCATCGCCTCCGGCAAAAACATCAAGGCCGGCAGCACTTACGTAGCCGCGCTGCGCATGCGGCTGGACGTGGCCCAGCTGTCCAAGCCGCTTCAGATCAAGGCGCTTGGCTCTGCCAAATGGGATGTGGAAAGCGACTGGCACGAGTGGGAAGTCACGCCTTGATGCGCTACCTGCTGGCCGCTGCCGCGGTACTGGGCGTGGCGGTCATGGCCCTGCTGTTTCCGGCCAGCGGCGACACGCCGCTGCTTTCCGAAGGCTTTCCGGTGCTGCTGGTTGTCGGCGCGGCCATCGCCGTGGGGCTGGTGGCCCTGGTCGGCTGGCAACTGTGGCAGCTGCGCCGGCGCATTCGCGCGGGGGTCTTCGGCAGCAAGCTGACCTTGAGGCTAATGCTGTGGTTTGGACTGGTGGCTCTGCTGCCGGCAACCGTGGTGTTCGGCGCCTCGGTGTTTTTCCTCAACCGCAGCATCGAGACCTGGTTCGATGTGCGGGTCGACACGGCGCTTGGTTCGGGTGTCAACCTCGGGCAGGCGGCGCTGGACGACTTGCTCCTGGACCTCACCAAGAAAACCGAGCGCATGGCCCTGGCCTTGTCCGATGCCGGACCCGGCTCGGTCATCACCATGCTGTCATCGCTGCGCGAACAGGCCGCAGTGAACGAAGCCACGCTGTTCGACGACAAGGGCGGCGTGATTGTGACGGCGGCAGGCGAGAAGGCCGGGCTGCTGCCGGAAATACCCGAGCGCGCCATCCTGTGGCAGGTCTTGCAGGAAAAATCCTACAGCCGGGTCGACGACCTGCCAGGGAAGGGCCTGGTCATGCGCGTGCTGGTGCCGGTCTACAGCACCTCTTTTGCCGGCGAGACCCGCGTGCTGCAGGTTTTGAACGCCGTCCCGCCCAGCCTGGCCCGTGATGCCGAGGCGGTGCAAAGCGCCTACCGCGACTACCAGCAAATCGCCACTTCGCGCCTTGGGCTCAAGCGCATGTACGGCATGGCGCTCACGCTTACCCTGTTGCTGGCCTTGCTGCTGACCATCGCGCTCGCCTACCTGCTTTCCGACAAGATGGGCGCGCCGCTGCGTACCCTGGCGCGCGGCACGCGCGCGGTGGCGAAAGGCGATTTTTCGCAGATGCAGGCGGTACAGAGCCGCGATGAGCTGGGCGCGCTGATCCTGTCTTTCAACGACATGACGCGGCAGCTGTCCGAGGCCCGCGGCGAAGCCGAGCGCAACCAGTTGCAGACCGAACAGGCAAAGGCCTACCTGGAAAGCGTGCTGGCAAACCTCTCTTCGGGAGTGGTCGCGCTGGACCACAAGCTGCGGGTGCGTGCCATCAACGATGCCGCGATTCGCATACTCGAACCCGGCGGCGAGAGCCTGTCCGGCAAGCCGCTTGTCGAATGGGGCGCGGCCGGCACGCCCTTGCGCAAGTTTGGCGAAGAGGCGGCAGAGCGCTTTGTCGCGGCCGAGGGCGAGAACTGGAACGCGCAGATGGAGTTCCCCCGCCCTGGCCACATGCAAATCCTGCTGGTGCGCGGCAGCAAGCTCGCGGAAGAGGTGCGCCGCGGCTACACCCTGGTATTCGACGATGTGACCAAGCTGATTCGCGCCGAGCGCGATGCCGCCTGGGGCGAAGTGGCGCGGCGGCTGGCGCACGAAATCAAGAACCCGCTCACCCCCATCCAGCTCTCGGCCGAGCGCCTGTCGCTGCGGCTGAAGGACCGGCTGGCGGGCGGTGATGCCGAAATGCTGGTGCGGGCAACCGACACCATTGTCAACCAGGTGGGCGCAATGAAAGGCATGGTGGACGCCTTTGCCAGCTACGCGCGCATGCCCGCCGCCAAGATCGCGCCGCTGGATTTGAACGCCCTGATCCGCGAAGTGCTGACGCTGTACGACAGCGCCGGCATACAGGCGGATTTGTTGCCAAACCTGCCCATGGCGGCGGGGGATTCCACACTCATGCGCCAAGTGATACATAATCTGTTGCAAAATGCGCAGGATGCGCTGGCTGGCAAGCCGGGGGGAAAGGTTGCCATCCGTACGGAAGCGCTCGAGGACGGCGTGAGGCTGATTGTCGTGGATAATGGTCCCGGTTTTCCGGAAAACATGATGGCCAAAATGTTCGAGCCATATGCCACGACAAAACCGAAGGGCACGGGATTGGGTTTGCCGATAGTGAAAAAGATCGTTGAAGAACTCAAGGGGGGCATCCGGGTGGAGAATCTGCCGGATGGAGGTGCATGCGTGTGCGTGACATTGCCGGTTTACACGGGTTCCACAGGGGGTAAGCAGTGAGCGGTTATGTTTTGGTAGTGGATGACGAAGTTGGCATCCGTGACCTGCTGTCGGAAATTCTGACCGAGGAAGGCTATGACGTGCACGTGGCGGAAAACGCCGAGGAGGCGCGCCGCTATCGCTCGGAGCGCCGCCCCGACCTGGTTCTGCTCGATATCTGGATGCCCGATATCGACGGCGTGACCCTGCTCAAGGAGTGGGCGGCAAGCGGGCAGCTCACCATGCCCGTCGTCATGATGTCCGGGCACGCCACCATTGATACCGCCGTCGAGGCGACCAGGCTGGGCGCTGTCGATTTCCTGGAAAAGCCCATCGCCCTGGCCAAGCTTCTGGCCGCCGTCACCAAAGCCATCAAAAAAGCGGATGCGCCCCGCCGCGCGCCCTCATTCGAGCTCTCCGCGCTGGGCAAGAGCCAGGTGGTGCAGGATCTGAAAAAGCGCCTGGCGCAGATTGCCGGCCACACGCACCCGGTGCTGCTTTCGGGCGAGCCGGGCAGCGGTTTCGATTTGTGCGCGCGTTTCCTGCACCCGGTCAACATGCCGTGGGTGGAAATCACCGAGCGCGGGCAACTGGTGGCCTCGCCCTCTGAGCTGGCGGCAAAGGTTGAAAACGGCACCCTCTATCTTTCCGAACTGTCGGAACTCAACAAGCTCGAGCAAAAAGGCCTTTCCCTGCTGATCGACAAGCTCAATGGCAGCACCGCCCGCCTGGTGTGCGCTACCAGCCGCAGCATGGACGAACTGATTGCGACAAACGAATTCGACGCACGCCTGTACTACCGGCTGTCCACCGTCAGCGTGCACATCCCGCCCCTGCGCGAGCACCGCGAGGACATTCCTGACATCGCGAATTTCATGCTCACGCAAATGATTGAAAGCGGCGAATGCCCGTCGCGCAAATTCAGCATTGCGGCCCTCAACCAGCTGCGCCATTTCGACTGGCCCGGCAACCTGCCGCAGCTCAACAACATTGTGCGTTCGCTCGCGATTGCCACGCTGTCGGACGAAATCGACAGCGAGGATGTCAGCCGTGTGGTGGCGCCTCTGAAGCAGAATACAGCCCCTTCGATCGCGCAGATGATTCCCATGGACGCGCCGTTGCGCGAAGCGCGCGACGTGTTCGAGCGCCTGTATTTCGAACAGCTCATCCAGAAGGAGGGCGGCAGCATGACCCGGGTGGCCGACAGGGCCGGGCTTGAGCGCACCCACCTTTACCGCAAGCTCAAACAGCTGAACATCCGCCACGGTAAGCGACTGGACGAAGATCTGGGCTGAGTCGCCACGCAATGAAAATCATCATTCTCGGCGCCGGCCAGGTTGGCGGTACGCTTGCCGAAAGCCTGGTAGCCGAAAACAACGACCTTACCCTGGTGGATATGGATCAAGAGCGCCTGGCGCAGCTGCAGGACCGCTTCGACCTGCGTACCGTCCAGGGCCATGCTGCCCACCCCTCGGTGCTGGAAAAGGCGGGGGCCGCGGATGCCGACATGGTGGTCGCCGTTACACAAAGCGACGAAACCAACCTGGTTGCCTGCAGGCTGTGCGCCAGCGAGTTCAACGTTCCCACCCGCGTGGCCCGGTTGCGCTCGACAGACTACCTCGCCCTGGATGGCGAAAATGGTGAACCCCTTGCGCGCCGGCATTTTTCGGTCGACCACACCATCAGCCCGGAACAGGAGATCACGCATTATCTGCGCCGTCTGGTCGAACACCCCGAGGCCCTTCAGGTGCTCGATTTCGCCGACGGCCGCGTGCGCCTGGTGGCGGTGCGGGCCTACCACGGCGGCCCGCTGGTCGGGCATGAGCTGCAGGTCATCCGCAAGCACATGCCGGACCTCGAATGCCGGGTAGCGGCGATTTTCCGCAAGGATCGCGGCATCGTGCCGGAGGGGCATACCGTCATCGAACCCGGCGACGAGGTTTTCTTCCTGGCCAGAAAGGAAGACATCCAGCCGGTGATGCGCGAGCTGCGGCGCATGGACCGTCCGGTCAGGAAAGTCATGATCGCGGGCGGCGGCAACATCGGCAAGCGGCTGGCGGCTGCGCTCGAACGGGATTACGAGGTCAAGGTCATCGACCACAACAAGCAGCGCTGCGCCCAGCTCGGGGCCGAGTTGCACCACACGCTGGTGCTGCAGGGAGACGTCACCGACGAGGAGCTGCTGGGCCAGGAAAACGTCCACGACATGGATGTTTTCTGCGCGCTGACCAACGATGACGAGGACAACATCATGGCCGCGCTGCTGGCCAAGCGCATGGGTGCGCATCGCGTCATCGCGCTGATCAACCGCGCGGCCTATGTCGACCTGGTGCAGGGCGGCCAGATCGACATTGCCGTTTCGCCCGCCCAGGCTACCCTGGGCCCGCTACTGTCAAAGATCCGTCGCGGCGACATGGCGGTAGTGCACAGCCTGCGCCGGGGCGCAGCCGAGGCGCTGGAAGTCGTGGTGCATGGCGACGCTGGCAACTCCAAGGTCGCCGGCCACCGCATCGAGGAAATCAGCCTGCCTGAGGGTGCGACCATCGGCGCGATCATCCGCGGCGGGGAAGTCATCATTCCGCATCACGACACCCTCATCCAGTCCGAGGACCACGTCATCCTGTTCGTGCTCAACAAGCGCATGATTCCGAAGGTGGAGAAGCTCTTCCAGGCTGGCTTCAGCTTCTTATGAACCGCGTATTGCCCATTGTTCACGTGCTGGGCCTGGTGGTGCTGATTTTCGCGTTCGCGCTGCTCCTGCCGGTCGCCGCCGGGTTGTATTTTCACGATGCGGCTGCGACCGCCTACGATGACGCCTTTGTCGTTATTTTCCTGTCCGGCCTTTTCATGTGGCTGGGCACGCGTCACAAAAAGCGCGAGCTGCAAATCAAGGACGGCTTTCTGCTCGTGGCCCTGGTCTGGGCCGTGTTGCCGGCCTTCGCCGCCCTGCCTTTTCTGATCCATTTCCCGGATCTTTCGTTCACCGACGCCTACTTCGAGGCCGTATCCGGCATGACTACGACAGGCGCGACCGTCTTTACCGGGCTTGACACCATGCCGCCCTCCATCAATCTCTGGCGGCACCTTCTTAATTGGATGGGGGGGATGGGCATTATCGTTCTTGCCGTGGCCATTTTGCCGATGCTGGGTATTGGTGGACGGCAGATATTCAAGGCTGAAACGCCGGGGCCGATGAAGGACTCGCAGCTGACTCCGCGCATCGCGCAAACGGCCAAAGGCCTCTGGGCGATCTATGCGGCCATTACACTGGCCTGCGTGCTCTCGCTGCGCGTGGCTGGCATGAGCTGGTTCGACGCTCTTTGCCATGCGTTTTCCGCGCTTTCCCTGGGTGGGTTTTCGACGCATGACGCCAGCATCGGATATTTCAATTCCGTGCCCATCGAAGTCGTGCTCACCGTGTTCCAGATAATCGCGGCGGGCAATTTCACCACGCACTTTCTTGTCTGGCGCACACGCAATGCGGCTGCCTATCGAAGCGATGCCGAGATGAAGGCCCTTCTCGTCTGGCTGGCAGCGGGCATATTGGTGGTGACCCTCTTTCTCTGGCTGAAAGGGGTCTATCCTGATTTCCTGTCAGCATTGCGTTATGCGAGCTTCAATGTGGTTACCATTGCTACCGATTGTGGCTATGCCAGCACGGATTTTGCCCAATGGCCGATTTTTGCCCCGCTTCTGATGTTGCTGATGAGTGCCATGCTGGTATGTTCCGGTTCGACGGGTGGAGGCATCAAGATGATCCGCACCATGATTCTTTTCAAGCAGGCGGGACGGGAAATGAAGCGGTTGATGCATCCTCAAGCGCACATCCCGCTTAAAGTCGGACAGCAGGTGATCGAAAACAAGGTCGTGCTTTCAGTGCTGGCCTTTGTCGCGCTGTATCTGGGAACCGTGGTGGTCCTGTCTTTTGCGCTAATGGGCAGCGGGCTGGATTTTGTCTCCGCTTTCAGCGCCATCATCGCCTGTATCAACAACGCGGGCCCTGGCCTGGGCGTGGTGGGGCCGGCCAACAATTATGCCGCGCTTACCGATTTCCAGACATGGACATGTACCTTGGCCATGGTGCTGGGGCGGCTTGAGCTGTTTACCTTTTTTGTCCTGTTCACGCGGACGTTCTGGCGCTCATGACCCCTGCCATCGAAAACTTTGAAAAAATGCTGGCGTCCGGCAAGGACAATGCCCTGCTGCGCTTTTCGCTCGGCAATGCCTATCTGGGCGCAGGCGAGGCCACCAGGGCGGTGCCGCACCTGCAGAAGGCGGTTGAGCATGACCCGAAGTACTCCGCCGCCTGGAAGCTGCTGGGACGGGCGCTGAACGAGTCGGGCGATGCCCGGGCTGCGCTCGAAGCCTACCGCAAGGGCATCGAGATTGCGCAGGCCAAGGGCGATATTCAGGCGGCCAAGGAAATGACGGTGTTTGCCCGGCGCATTGAAAAAAGCCTGGGCTTATAATTCAGGACATTCGACAGCAATCAATTTCAGGAGCAGAACATGACCCGCATGGTGCATTGCATCAAACTTGGCCGCGAGGCCGAAGGCCTCGCTTTTCCTCCGGTTCCGGGTGAACTCGGCAAGCGGATTTTCGAAAACGTGTCCAAGGAGGCCTGGACTGGCTGGACGCGCCACCAGACCATGCTCATCAACGAAAACCGCCTGAGCCTGGCCGATCCGCAGGCGCGCAAGTACTTGATGGCGCAAATGGAGCAGTATTTCTTTGGCGCCGGCGCTGATCACGTGGCGGGCTATGTCCCGCCCAGCAAGTAGTTCCTTTCCGCGCGTCGAAAAACAAAACGGGCTCGCTGAGCCCGTTTGTTTTTTTGGATTGATGGGAATCTACATCAATTCCTTTTCCATATCCTCCAGCGAAGTATGGCGGACATCCTTGCCCTTGACCATGTAGACCACATACTCCGACATGTTTTTGGCATGGTCGCCCATGCGCTCGATCGCCTTGGCGGCGAACAGAATATCGATGGCAACGGAGATGGTGCGCGGGTCTTCCATCATGAAGGTGATGAGGTGGCGAAGGTTGAGACGGAATTCCTCGTCCACCTCGTTATCCTGGCGCGCAATGGTGGTCGCATTGCTGGCATCCAGGCGGGCGAAACCGTCCAGCGCCTTCCTCAGCATGTCCAGCACGACCGTGGCCATGAACTTGACTTCATTGAAGCGCGGCAGCACCAGGCGCTCGCCCTGGTGGATGAATTTGGCCATGCGCGCGATCTTGGCGGCTTCGTCGCCAATGCGCTCGAGGTCGGTAATGGTCTTCACCACCATCATCAGCATGCGCAGGTCCGAGGCCGTCGGCGCGCGGCGCGCGATGACGTGGGCCACCTCCTCGTCAATCTGCACCTCGAGCGCATTGACGAAATGGTCGTGGGTGATGACCTCATCCGCGAGGTTGAGGTCGCCGCTGGTCAGCGCTTCGACGGAACGGGTGATCTGCTCTTCCACCAAGCCGCCCATTTTCAGGACGTTGGCGCGAATGCTCTCCAGGTCCATGTCAAATTGCTTGAAGGTATGTTCAGTGGGCATTTCTATTCTCCTGAGACTGATCCATTATAAGCCGGAGTGTGACAAATGCGTGACAGCGCGAGCGACGGCCGGCAGGGGGTCAGCGAGTGTTGAAGCTGACAATATAGAGTTGCCCGTCGAGGTCGAGTTCCGCGACCCAGTCGACCCGGCTGACAGTGCAAACCGGCAGCGTGACGCGCGCGGTCCACTGGCCGTCGGCGCCGGGTTTCAGGTCATAGCGGTTGAAGCCCATGTCCATGCCCACCATCTGGAACGAGGCCGAGGCCTTGTGCAGGCCGGGGCCGGCGATTGAAAGCTCGAATGGCTTGAGCGCCTCGGGCCGCGCGGAAAACCGCAGGTTCGCTGGCAGGCCCTTGTGCAGGAAAGCGCAGCCCGCCACGGGGTCGGCACAGGCGATCGGCTGCGCCGACTGCTTCGGCGCCTTTTGCCAGGCACCCCACAGCGCGAGCGCGGCCAGCGCGGCGATGACGAGCATGGGCACAAGCAGACGCTTCATGCCCATGCCCCTCTCAGCATGGCGATGCCGTGCGCCCCGTGGCTGCGCGCGACCGCCAGCTCTGCGAGCGTCACGCCGCCCAGCGCGTAGACCGGAATCGGCCTTTGCGCCGCCAGCCGTGCGAATTTTTCCCATCCCAGCGTGGGTTCGCCGGGGTGGCTTTGCGTGGGCAACACGGGCGAGAGCATGGCGAAATCGGCGATTTCCGCGGCGTGCGTCAACTCTTCGCTGTTGTGGCAGGACGCGCCCACCAGAAAAGAATCAGGCTCGGCGCAACCGGGGCGCGCCGCGCATTTCATCAGCGCGCCGCTGTCGAGGTGCACGCCGTCGGCGCCTGCCGCCTTTGCGAGTTCGAGCGGGCCGTTGACCAGCACGCGCGCGCCGTAGGGCCTGGCATGTTTGACGACTTCGCGCGCCAGGCTGAGGCGCTCAGATTCGGGCAGGTCTTTGTCGCGCACCTGGATCAGGCGCAGGCCGTTTTGCAGCGCGGCTTCGAGCCGCTGCAGGAAGACATCGCGCCCGAACGCCCTGGCATGGCTGATGCCGTAGGCCGGCGGCAGCTGCAGAGCTTTCAAAATCGGGAAGTTCGCCGGCAGCAAGGGTTCCACCGAATGCGCCGCCGGATTGTGCTGCCTTGAATCAATCCAGGCAAAAGTCTGGCCTTCGTGCGGGTGCGGCTCGCCCTGCCAGCGCCAGACCCGGAAGAAATTCAGCCGCACGGTTGCGTGCGGGTAAGTGAAGACCCGGGTGATCCAGCGGGTCGCATGCACGTTATCGATGCCGAGCTCTTCCTTCAGCTCCCGCGCCAGCGCATGTTCCAGCGACTCCCCCGTTTCCACCTTGCCGCCGGGAAATTCCCAATAGCCGGCGTAAACCTTGCCGGCGGGACGCGAGGCCAGCATCACTTCGCCGTTGTCCTTGGTCAGCACGGCGGCAACGACTTCAACGACGTCGCTCATTTTCCCTGGCCGGCCCAGTCCTTGGCGAATTGCCAGGCGGTGCGGCCGGAGCGTGCCCCGCGACCCAGGCTCCACTGCAGTGCGGCGCGGGTGAAGGCTTCCGAGCGGCTGTCCGTGGCGCCCAGCTCGTTTGCCCAGTGTGCGGCAATGGCGAGATATTCGTCCTGGTCCATGGCATAGAAGCTGATCCACAGGCCGAAGCGTTCGGACAGCGAGATTTTTTCCTCGACCGCCTCGCCCGGATGCACCTCGCCGCCGATATGCCGGGCTTCCTCGTTCTCCGCCATGTATTCGGGCATGAGGTGGCGGCGGTTGCTGGTGGCGTAGATCAGCACGTTGTCGCCGGGCGTGGCGAGCGAGCCATCCAGCGCGGCTTTCAGTGCGGGGTAGCCAGGTTCGTCTGCGGTGAACGAGAGGTCGTCGCAAAACAGGATGAAGCGCTGCGGGGCCTGCGGCAGGCTGTCGAACAGCTCGGGCAAATGCGCGAGCCCGGCCTTGTCGAGCTCGACAAGGCGCAGGCCCTTGCTGGCGTATTTCGCCAGCATCGCTTTTACCAGCGAGGACTTGCCGGTGCCGCGCGCGCCGGTCAACAGCACGTTGTTGGCAGACTTGCCGGCTACGAACTGGCGGGTGTTGGCGTCGATCTTCTGCTTTTGCTCGTCAATATTGAGCAGGTGCCGTGCTTCGATACGGTGCGGCCGCGAGATCGGGCGCAGGCTGCGGGTTTCCGCGACCCAGCGCGCTGCGTGGGTCTTTTTCCAGTCGATGGCGGCGGCAGGCGCGCCTTCCAGACGGTCGAGGAGGCGCTCGATGCGCGGCAGCAGATGGTCAAGAGTGCTCAAGTGCGGTACTCCGCGTTGATCTTCACATAGTCGTAGGAAAAGTCGCAGGTCCATACCGTGGCATTCGCGCTGCCGCGGTTCAACACGGCGCGGATGGTGATCTCGGCTTCCTTCATCACTGCCGCGCCCTGCGCTTCGGTGTAGCTGGACGCCCGCCCGCCCTTCTCCGCCACCAGCACATCGCCAAGATAGACCTCGATGCCGTTCACGTCGAGATCGGTCACGCCGGCGTAGCCGATGGCGGCGAGGATGCGGCCGAGGTTGGGATCGGACGCGAAGAACGCGGTCTTGACCAGCGGCGAGCGCGCGATGGCGTAGGCGACCTGCTTGCACTCCGCGCGATCGCGGCCCTTCTCGATCTGTACTGTCATGAATTTGGTGGCGCCCTCGCCGTCTCTGGCCATCGCCTGCGCGAGCTGGATCGATACTTCGGACAGCGCGGCCTTGAGCGCGGCGCAGTCGGTGGAGCCGATATCGCCGATCTCGGCATTGCCGGCCTGGCCGCTGGCGATCAGGATGAAACTGTCGTTGGTGGAGGTGTCGCCGTCCACGGTCACGCAGTTGAACGAAACGTCGGCCACTTCCTTCACCAGCTGGTTCAATACGGCCTGCGACACTGCGGCGTCGGTAGCGACATAGCCGAGCATGGTGGCCATGTTGGGATGGATCATGCCCGAGCCCTTGGCGATTCCGGTCACGGTCACGGTCTTGCCGCCGACCTGGGCTTGCACCGATACTGCCTTGGCCACGATGTCGGTGGTCATGATGGCGTGCGCCGCTTCGCTCCAGTGATCCGGAGCGAGGTCAGCTTTTACTGCGGGCAGCGCCGGCAGGATCTTGTCGATGGGCAGCGGCTCAAGAATCACGCCGGTGGAAAAGGGCAGCACCTGCTCGGACGCAATGCCGAACAGTTGCGCCACTGCCGCACAGGTCTGGCGCGCGCGGTCGAGACCCTGCTCGCCGGTGCCGGCATTGGCGTTGCCAGTGTTGATCACGAGCGCACGAATGCTGCCGCTGGAAAGGTGCTGCTTGCACACCGTTACCGGCGCAGCGCAAAAACGGTTTTGCGTGAACACGCCGGACACCCTTGAGCCGGGCGCGAGTTCGATCAGGGTGAGGTCGCGGCGGCCAGGCTTCTTGATGCCGGCCGAAGCAATGCCGAGTTTCACGCCGGCAACGGGAAGCAGGGAGGCGGGGTCGGGCGTAGGCAGGTTAACGGGCATGACAGCAGCTTCAGGATTCTAAAGCCGCTATTTTACTTCTCTCCGTCAGGTTTTTTCCCCGCCAGTTTGCGCATGAGCTCATGGCTCAGGCTGTAAAAACGCGGCGTGGGGCCGAGGTCCTCGTAGATGGGATCGCCCTGGTCATCCTCCGCGATGATGCGTTTGCCCGGCACATAGGGCATGGCAACCTCAAGCTCGTCCAGCGCCGCATGCAGCAGGTCGGACAGAATCTCTTCTTCCGAGCACTCCGGATACATGATTTGCAGCGCTTCGACGCGGGCGGCGTCGCGCAATTGCAACTGCATGTGGTAGTGCTTGCCCGCCAGGGGCGGGTGCATATGGCTACCCCAGCGCGGTATGAGGTCGCTGATCTTCATATGCGTTTTATAGCCCAGAACAGCTTGCTGCCAAGCTCAATTTTTTACGAAAACCAGAAGGCGATTGTTGGCGGGCATGGCGTGGTCGGCTTCCAGATGCAAGCCGTTGATTTCCGCGCAGTTCACGACAGCTTCGAAATCGCGGATGCCGGACAGCGGGTCGCGATTTTTAAGCCATTCGTCGAAGCGGGCGTTGCTGTCGGAGGTGAAGTTGCCAGCGTAGTTGAAGGGTCCGTATACAGCCAGCCGACCGTCTTTTCGCAGCAGCCTGCCGGCGCCCGCAATCAGCTTCTGCGCCAGTTCCCATGACACGATGTGCAGCGTGTTGGCCGTGAAAATGCCGTCGTATGCGCCGTCCGGCCAGGGTCCGTTTACATCCAGTGCGAGCGGTGCCAGCACGTTGGGCAATACGGCATCCTCAAGCCAGGCGCGAATGCCGGCGTGGTTGGCGGGCAGGTCGCTGGTCTGCCACGTCAGATGAGGCAGCGCCGCGCCAAAGTGCACCGCGTGCTGGCCGGTGCCGGAGCCGATTTCCAGGATGCGCGCGGGCTGGCAGAAGACCTCGCGCAGGGTGGCGAGGATGGGCGCCTTGTTGCGTTCGCAGGATTCGGAAAGGGGTTTTTCCTGGGGGGCATGCATCATCATTCTGTCTCGATGGCAATCAGGCGGCCGGGAGGCAGCAGCAGGGCGGCGCGCACCGGGATGCCGGGATAAAGCGGGGCAATGGCGTCGACATAGCGGGCGAGCTGGCCGCCGTGTTGCGTTATCAGTTCTTCGTCAGGCCTGTCTGTGCTTTCTTCACCCGTTTTGTAATCGAGTATCCAGATCGCGTCTTCGAATTCGACCAGGCGATCGATGCGCTGCAGATTTCCTTCGCGATCGAGGATTTCAAGTTCGTTGCGCGCCCTGCGGTACTGCGCGGGATCGAAATAGCGTGCCAGTTGCGGGGCCGTGATCAGGTCACGCGCGCGCGCCTCGACGGCGTCGAGCTGGTCGGCGCCAAGCCCAAGCCTCGCCGCCAGCGCATGCAGGTCGCGCGCCGCGCCGGGCGGCGCATGGCGCTCCAGGCAGGCGTGGAACAGTTCACCCATGGCGGCGGTTTCGCTTTTTCGTGCGACCTCCAGGCGCTGGCCGACGGCTGGCGCCTGCATGCGCGGGCTGGTGGCAGCCGGCGGAGCGGCCTCATTCGAGGTACACGCCGGAAGATCGGCAGGATTTCGGTCATCGGACCAGGCGGCGGCAATGCGTTTCAGCCATTGGTTTTTGCTTTCGTCGCCACTCACGATCAGCGCCTGCTTCGCGCGTGTCAGGGCGACATAGAGCAGGTTGGCAGCCTCGTGCTCCGCCAGGACTTCTTCCTTGCCGAACCAGTCAGCGCGGAAAACGCCGTGCTCTTCCTTCTTGCCATATAGGGAGAAATGCTGCGGGCGGTCGGCGACGGGCGGCCAGGGAGAGAGGACATGGTAAGTCTCGCCCTGGCTGTGGTCGCTGCCGCCGAGAAGCCACACGATAGGCGCTTCCAGTCCCTTCGCGCCATGGATGGTCAACAAGCGCACGGCATTTTCGCCGTCGGCGGCGATGCCTTCGCCGGGTGCGGCATCGGTGTCGTCGACCAGGCTTTTCAGTTCGCGTATGAAGCCTGCCAGGGTCGGATAACGGCCGCCGTCCTGGGTCAGTGCGAGCTGCATGAAGGCGCGCAAGTTGGCGGCGATTTGCGGCCGCATGGCAAGTGGAGCGGCGGCGGCATAGCGTGCTTCCACATCGCCCTCGAAATAGATGCGGTCGAGCAGATCGTGCACCGGCAGCCTGCCGATATGCTTGCGCCAGCCTTGCAGCAGGCACCAGGCGCGCGCCATGGGGGCCGGGCAGTCGGCATGCGCAGCCAGACTTTCCAACCGGCCCCACCAGTGCGCGCCCTCCTCCGCACTCAGTCTCAGCAGCTCTTCATCGCTGCAGGAAAACAGCGGGCTTTTCAGCGCGTGCGCGAGGCGGAGATCGGCGTGCGGCGTCATCAGGACTTCCAGCAGCGCGATCAGGTCCTGCGCCTCCAGTGCATGCAGCAGGCCGCCGCGGCGCGAGGTAATGAAAGGAATCTGCGCCTGCTCCAGGGCGCGCTCGTAGACCTGCAGGTGCGTGCGCCTGCGCACGAGGGCCAGTACGTCACCGGGACGCGCGGCATGCAACCCGCCATGCTTGTCCCTGACCTGCCAGCGACCGATGATTTCGTCGCGCAGCACCTGGGCAAATCGCTCCGCCTCGAGGTGCACAGCCTTGTCTGCCGCTTCCGGCAAGGCGTTGGCGAGTGGATTGCGCAATTCTTTCGGTGCCGGAGTTTCGTTTTTTTGTGCGGTCACGCCGATGCAGCGCGCTGCGCCAGCGAGGGTTTCGTTCTGGGGCGCATGGCTGTGCGCAGCGAAGCCGTCCTCGTTCTCGAACACCGGATTGATCGCATGCACAAGCGCGGGTGCCAGCCTGCGCGTCATGTTCTGAGTGAAGCGCTCCGCGCCGAAGTTTGCCTGCAGAAATTGGGCAGCGGCATCGAACACGCGCGCCTCCCCGCGGCGAAAACGGTAGATGGCCTGCTTGGGGTCGCCCACCATGAACACGGTCATTCCGGCATCCGCGGCGCGGTTTTCCGTCAACCAGGCAGACAGGCCCTGCCATTGCAGCGGATTGGTGTCCTGGAACTCGTCGAGCAGCAAGTGGCGATAGCGCGCGTCAAGTTTCATGGCCAGCTGTGGCGCGTATTCCTCGTTCGCCAGCAGGCGGCATGCCAGCCATTCAGCGTCGGCGAAATCGATTACGCCCAGTTCGGCCTTCGCTTCCTGGTAGGCCTGCAGGAAAGCGTGGCCGAGCAGCAGGCCGTGGCGATTAAGTTGCCATGCGCGAATTTCGACCCGGTGCTCGATCAGGTCAATAAATGCATCTTCCAGCGCCAGCACATCTCGGCGATGCACCTCGAATCCTGGGCCCAGGGCAGACTCCAGTGCCGCGGTCGGTTTTTTGGTGCGCCGTTCGCCCTTGCTGGTGAGCACGTTGTAAATCACGCCGTCGATGTCCCGCGCATCAAGTGCGGCAAAAATGTTTGTGCTGCATCTGGTCTCGTCCTTGCCGCCTTGCGCCAGTGCCTGACCCACACGTTTCACGCGCGCGACCATCAATTCATTTGCCCAGAATGCCGCCACCGGATCGGCGTCAGGATCGAACGTCAGGCTGCTTCGCAACTGTGTCAGCGCATAGACAACGGGTTCGGCCTTGCCTTCGGTGTAGGCCCACCATTCGGCGCGGCGCTGCAAAAAGTGGAACAGCAGGCTTTCCAGATTGGTTTGGCCGAAATCATGCAGCAGGGCCGATAGCGCGACGCCCTGCGGCGTCGCGGGCTTGCTCGCCCAGTCGTTGGCCAGCCGCTCCCAGACTTCGCGCTGCAACTGGTTTTCGCGTTCCAGCAGCGACGCGCCCCAGGGCAGCCCGGCTTCCAGCGGCGCGCCTTTCAGGAGATCCATGAACCAGCCATGAAAAGTGGTGACAGTCGGTCCCGGCGTGGCGGTCAGCACTTTTTCCAGAAGGCCGCGCGCATTCGGCAGCAGGCTTTCGATCTCTGTCTCCGCGACCGCTCGCTCGCGCAGGAACTTGCGCACCTCGTCGTCGCTTTTCAGCGCCAGCGTCTGCAGCCATTGGTTCAGGCGGTCGGTCATTTCCTGCGCGGCCTTGCGCGTGAAGGTGATGGCCAGGAGTTCCGAGGGCTCGGCGCCTGCCAGCAGCAGGCGGATCATGCGCGACACCAGCAACCAGGTCTTGCCGCTGCCGGCACAGGCTTCGACTACGCACGAGGCGCGCGGGTCAAGCGCAACCGCGGTGTCGAGCGGCCTAATCATTCCAGGCCCCCTTGCGGCACAGTCCGCGCGCTTCGCAGTACTGGCACACCGCGTCGATGCCATTGGCCGGCAGTCTGGCGCCTGTGGCAATGGCTTCCAGCAATCGGGGCAGCCTCAGGCCGATGGCTTCGACATCGGTTTTGTCATTGAGGCCGATGGGCGCCACGGCCTCGTCGTCAATGGGCAGGAAGGCGGCCTCTGCCCGGGCCAGCCAGGCGTAAAAAGGCAGTTGCACGTTTTCCTCGGGGGCTTCGGCTGCATTTTTCAGCGCGCGTGGCTTGCGCGTCTTGTAGTCGATGACGCGCAGCGTGTCGCCCCTGCGGTCGATGCGGTCGACACGGCCGTGCAGGCGCACTTCGCCAAAGCCCGCAACATGGTGTCGGACTTCGATGTCGGTTTCGCCCGACTGGTAGCGCCAGCCTTGCGCGACGTGTTCAAGCCAGGCATCGATGTAGTGCGGTTGTATCTTTTCCCAGCGCGCGCGCCAGGCGGCAGCGGTGTAAGCGGGCAGCCTGGAGAACTCGGCTTCGGAATATTGGTGCAGCAGGGCCAGGGCGGCCTCGTGTTCGTGCGGCGGGCCGGCATCGTGGAAACGCCGGAGGATGGCGTGTAGTGCGCTGCCGTAGTCGCTCTTGTCGAGCGCGTCGTCGGCTTCGTCGAGCGCCTGCAGCCCCAGCACGCCCTTCGCAAAAAATCGGTAAGGGCAGTCGAGCAGGGTCTGGTAGGTCGTGGGCGAGTAGCGGTCGGGCAGGCGCGCAATCGGCACGGCGGGCGCGGGTGTGCGGACGGCCTGCGGCAACTCGCTTGCCTGGGTCGGCGGCGCGCCCGCAGCCTGGGTTTCCAGCTCGCTCCCCCATGCTGCCTCATGCAGCGCCTGCAGGCGGATGACGAGCGGCGAAGGCGGGTTGGGCTCGTCATCGTGCCAGGCTTGCCACGAGAGCAGAGACGGTCCGCAGGCGAGGAGCGGAATGAGGTCCTCTATAACCTGGCGGGCCACCTCGGCAAAAGTCGGCAGCCCCAATTGCGCGCGAGTGGCCTGGTTGAACAAGCCGGTGCCGGCGCCGCCCGGCAGCCTGGCGGCATCGGCGCCGATCACCGCCACGGCTTCGAACGCCCGTCCGCGCGCAGCCGGCAGCGAGGTCAGCACGACGGGGCTGGCTACGCTCTGGTCAACGAAGCTTGCGTTTTCCAGCGCGCGGCTGAGCCAGCGCCGCCACTCGCCGAAGCCGTATTTCTCGCGATCGGCGGCGAGCTCGCCGCGCAGTTGCGCCAAGGCCTCCAGCACATTCGCGCCTGCGGCGTCGGCCTTGAGCGCTTCGGTTGCCTGCAGCCGGGCGAGGCTTTGCTCCAGGCGCCCAAGCCAGGCGCTGAGGCTGGCGCGTGATTGGCCGAAGCCGCGCGCGGTTTCGGCAAGGGTATCGAGCCATGGCAGAGCCTGCGGCACGTGCAGTTCGGCAAGCCGCCGCATTTCGTTCATGCCTTGCGCCACGCCGTGGCGGCGCATGGCCAACTCCAGGGCCAGCACTGCATCTTGGCGCGCGGCCGTTTCGCCCAGCACGAAGGGGGATTTCAGCAGGTCCAGCAGTTCCACGTGTGGAAAATCGCGCGTCGCGCATTCCAGCCAGCGGTCGATCACCGCAGCTGCCGCCGTGGTCGAGAGGGTCCAGCCGGTTTCGTCCGTCACCAGAACGTTGATGCGTTCCAGCAGCGCGCGCAGCCGGCGCGAGGTTTCGCGGTCAAGCGCGATCAGGCCGATGGCGCGGCGCCCGGCGTTCAATTGCTCGGCAACCCAGGTGGCGATGGCGCGCGCTTCCGCCTCCAGATGCGGCGCCGGGCAAAGTCGCAGCCGGCCTCGCAGGGGGGACTTCATGCAGTTGTCCGCCAACTGGCTTGCCCTGATCCTTATTGGGGCGGACTCAGGGCGCCAGGCCGAATTCAGCGTGGCGATGAGGGCGTCTCCTGCCGGCATGGCTGCCTCGAACAGTCCGACCGGCGCATGCACTGCATAGCGCTCGAGAAAGCTTTTCTCGAGCGCGGTGAGCGGCCCGAGTGCATAGCCATAGAGCGGCCTGGCGGCGCTCTGCGCCTGTCCGACCAAGACCTCGAGCGCGCGCGCGTAGCGGGCCTGGGGATCGTTGCCGTCGGTGTTGAGTGCTTGCCAGACCGCTTCGACGAGCGCGGTTTCACGGCTGAGATGTTCGCCGCGCAAGGCGCGCATGCGACCGGCGATTTCCCCGCCGAGGCGGGCGGCGGAGAGCTCATCCGCGAGCTGCAGCAATTCCTCCGCCAGCGCCCAGCGGTCGACTGTGCCTAGCCAGTGCTCGTGCCGCAACACGCCGTAGAGTCGGGCGAGCCTGTGCGACTGGGGCTCGGCGACACCTTCTGCGAGGCTTTCCGCCCAGGCTTTCAGTGGTGTGATGAGGGGTGGGATGAGGGCCGGCAGGTTGGCTGCATGCGCCAATGCGCGGGCGAGATCCTGGCCGGCGCGGTGGTTGGGAACGAGGACAACCAGCCCGGAAAGATCAGGCAGCAGGTCGGCGTGGCGGTCGAGAAGGTGGCGGGCGACAGACTCAGGCAGGAGGGCGCCGGTGAGGGGAATCGAACTGATTCCCGCGGCCATCAGCGTTCCAGATGCTGGAGTTTGTCCTTTACCTTGGCCCAGTCATCGGCATCCGGCAGGGCGTCCTTGCTTTCGATGATGGGCTTCCATTTCTTTGCCAGTTCGGCGTTGAGTTCGAGGAAGTGGCGCTGGTCTGCGGGGCAGTCGTCCTCAGCGAAAATGGCTTCCACCGGACACTCCGCCACGCACAAGGTGCAATCGATGCACTCGTCAGGATCAATGACCAGGAAATTCTCGCCCTCGCGAAAGCAGTCCACGGGACAGACATCCACACAGTCGGTGTATTTGCACTTGATGCAGGATTCGGTAACGACGTAGGTCATGGTGTGAGCCTTGTACGGTCGAAAAAGCGGTTCGCCGGGGGTCCGCTTTCAATTTTCATGGATTTTCGGGTAGGATAGCGGCAACATCCTGGTTTTGCCAAATTGAACCATAACCTTTCCCATTCCCAGTTGCCGCAATGACTCGGCATGTCTATGTTTCCGTCAGGAGTTCTCCACAATGAGCGAACACATTAATTACATCTCCGATGCTTCTTTTGAGCAGGAGGTTCTGCAATCCCAGCTGCCGGTGCTGGTGGATTACTGGGCCGAGTGGTGCGGCCCGTGCAAGATGATTTCTCCGGTGCTGGACGAAGTCGCCAAGGAATACGCCGGCAAGCTCGAGGTCTGCAAGCTCAACATCGACGAAAACCAGTCCACCCCGCCGAAGTATGGCATTCGCGGCATCCCCACCCTGATGATCTTCAAGAACGGCAACGTCGAGGCCACCAAGGTCGGTGCCCTCTCCAAGTCCCAGCTCACCGCGTTTGTTGACAGCAACATCTAACCCAACTAGGCTTAACCAACACAAGACGTATCTCGCCGCCCGCGTTCGCGGGCGGGCTCTTAAACCACAGTCTTTCTTCTTCGGCTCCCCGCCGCCATAACCCATGCATCTGTCCGAACTCAAGCAATACCATGTCACCCAACTGGTGGAAATGGCCACTGCCAATGGCATCGACAACGCCAACCGCATGCGGCGGCAGGAGCTGTTGTTCGCCATCCTGAAAAACCATGCCAAGAAAGGCGAAAGCATTTACGGCAACGGGGTACTGGAAGTGCTGCCCGACGGCTTCGGCTTCCTGCGCTCGCCGGATACCTCGTATCTGGCCAGCCCCGATGACATTTATGTCTCGCCTTCGCAGATCCGGCGCTTCAACCTGCACACCGGCGATACCATCGACGGCGAGATTCGCACCCCGAAAGACGGTGAGCGTTATTTCGCCATCACCAAGCTCGACACGGTCAACCGCGAAGCGCCCGAATCGACCAAGAACAAGATCCTGTTTGAGAACCTGACGCCGCTGCATCCGGACAAGCCGCTGAAACTTGAGCGCGACATCCGCGCCGAGGAAAACGTCACCAGCCGGGTCATCGACATCATCGCCCCCATCGGAAAAGGCCAGCGCGGCCTGCTGGTGGCGAGCCCGAAATCCGGAAAGTCCGTGATGCTGCAGCACATTGCCCATGCCATCACTTCCAACCATCCGGAAGTCGAGCTGCTCGTCCTGCTGATCGACGAGCGCCCGGAAGAAGTGACGGAAATGAGCCGTACGGTACGTGGGGAAGTCGTCGCCTCTACCTTTGACGAACCTGCCAGCCGCCATGTTCAGGTTGCGGAAATGGTGATCGAAAAAGCCAAGCGCCTGGTCGAGCACAAGAAGGACGTGGTCATCCTGCTCGACTCCATCACCCGCCTCGCGCGTGCCTACAACACCGTGCAGCCGGCTTCCGGCAAGGTGCTCACCGGCGGCGTCGATGCCAACGCCCTGCAGAAGCCGAAACGTTTCTTCGGTGCCGCGCGCAACATCGAGGAAGGCGGCTCGCTCACCATCATCGCCACCGCCCTGATCGACACTGGCAGCCGCATGGACGACGTGATCTACGAAGAATTCAAGGGCACCGGCAACATGGAAATCCATCTTGACCGGCGCATGGCGGAAAAGCGCGTCTATCCCGCCATCAACGTCAATCGTTCCGGCACTCGCCGCGAGGAACTGCTGTTGCCGCAGGACATCCTGCAGAAAGTGTGGATCCTCAGGAAGCTCCTGTACAACATGGACGATCTCGAGGCGATGGAATTCCTGCTCGACAAGATGCGGGCAACGAAGAACAACGCCGAGTTTTTTGATTCCATGCGAAGCGGCAAGTAATTGCTGCCGCCAGGCAACGAAGGGGCTGCTTGAGCCGCCCCTTTTTGCTTCAGTCGCCCAGATTCTCGACCAGGTCCATGACGACGCGGGGGCGCACGTTCATGATGGCGACGTCTGCCCCGACCATGACGCGCACATAATCGCCGGGCAGGGGGCTCAGGCGTCTTTCAAGGTTTTCCGGCAGGTAGCGCCACGGGAGCGCGGCCGGCACGGGCTGATTGCGGACAAGCTTCATGGCGTGGCCTGGCGGAATCTTGCCCTGCTTGGCGAGGCCGGGCGGCAGGCTGCGGTAGTTGACGCGGTAATAGTCGCGAATCAACACACGATCCTGGTCGCTGAATGCCACGCGCACGTCAAAATCCCGTCCCTGGACGCGCACGTCGCCATAGGTTGGCTGCACCGCGCAGCCGCTCATGCTGGCAACTCCCGCCAGCGCCATCATCACGAACAGCGTTCTTTTCATTTTTTGGGGTTTCTGTTTGTTCATTTTTTCAGCTTGGTGAATTTCGAGCCCTCCAGGGTCAGGTTGTACATCAGGCCCTTCTGGTCGAAGATGAAGGCAACAATCGGGTCCTTGATGGTCTGGGTGGAAAGTTCGCGCCCGGCACCGATGTCGACCAGCGCGATCGAACCGTCCACGCCGGCTTTCCAGCCTTCGCTGTCGCGGAATTTCTTCAGCGCATCATCCTGCATGAACAGGATGATGATGGACTTGACCTGCCCGCCGAGCTGAAAGCCGAACGAGGCGGCGGCGGTGCTGTAGTAATCCACAGTCTTGCCGTCGATCCTGAGCGCGCCTTCGCCGTATTCGCCGCCGATGCCGAACCCGGCCTTGTAAACCTTGGGTAAAACCAGCGCCCCCTTGGCGGCCTTGAGGAAAGCCTCGGCTCCGCCGACCTCCTTGGTAAAGCGGGACAGGGTATGATCCACTTCCGCATCGATTTCTGCCGAACTGGCAGCCTTGGCGGGCGCGATAATCAGGGCGAGCAGCATGAATGCCAGGCCCGGCAGGCGGAAAAGGGGAAATAGCCGTTCCATGATGACCTCCAGTTGGGATGAAACCCTATAAGCCCAGTGTAGGACAGGAGCCGCCAGCCGGTAAGGCTATTCCATGGCTTGCGTAAAGGGTTGATTTGCTTTATATTGTGCGGCTCTTTCGCGTACTCGCCGCGAAGACTAAGACTAAAGGACCTCCCATGAAAGCTGATACCCATCCCGAATACGCCGAAATCGACGTGACCTGCTCCTGCGGCAGCACGTTCAAAACCGGTTCCACCCTGGGCAAGCCCCTGCACGTGGAAGTGTGCTCCGAATGCCATCCCTTCTATACCGGCAAGCAGAAGATCGTCGACACTGCCGGCCGCGTGGAAAAATTCCGTCAGCGTTACGGCGCAAAAAAATAATCCGGCATGTTGGAAGAGCAGAAACAATAAAGGCAGCCTAGGCTGCCTTTTTGTTTGGCGCGGTTCGCTGCCGCTCCACCTTTGTTTATTTGCGGGTTGCGCGAGTATCATCACATCCTGCTTTTGCGTTGCCGAGGTACGCCATGAGTTCCCCCGTAACCCGTCGAGTCGCCGCAGCCGTGGTTGGCGTCTTGCTGCTGGCGCATTGCGCCCAGAACCCGGTTTCCGGTGGGCGGGATTTCGTGCTGATGTCGGAGCAGCAGGAAATCCAGCAAGGCGCGAAGGCGCACAAGGAGGTTTTGCAGGAATACGGACTGGTCGACGATCCCGAACTGCAGGCGTATGTAACCCGTGTGGGAAAAAGCCTGGCAGCAAAAAGCCACCGCGCCAACCTGAACTGGCATTTCACCGTCGTGGACAGCCCCCAGGTGAACGCCTTTGCCCTGCCGGGCGGCTATGTCTACATTACCCGCGGCATCCTGGCCTATCTGAACAGCGAGGCGCAACTGGCGGGTGTGGTTGGCCACGAAATCGGCCATGTGACGGCGCGTCATGGCGTGCGCCAGCAAAGCACTGCCACGGTGGTCGGCCTTGGCGCGATCCTTGGCTCGGTCCTGGTGCCGGGCCTCAATACCCAGGCGGGCTCTTCATTGCTGCAGGCCCTGGGCCAGTCGCTGGTGGCGGGCTATGGCCGCGAGCACGAGCTGGAGGCGGACCGGCTGGGTGCCGAGTACCTTGCCCGGGTCGGCTATGATCCGCAGGCCATGGTGGAGGTCATCGGCGTGCTCAAAAATCAGGAGCTGTATGACATCCAGCTTGCCAAGGAAGAAGGGCGCGAGCCGCGGCGCTACCATGGCGTGTTTGAAACCCATCCGAGCAATGACTCGCGGCTCAAGCAGGTGGTGGGCGAGGCCGGTAAATACCAGGTCGCGAATCCGGTCGAAAACCGGGACGCCTACCTGAATGCGGTCAACGGCATCTATTTTGGCGACAGCCCAGACCAGGGGGTCATCCGAAACAATGCGCTGCTGCACGAAAAGCTCGGCATTGCCGTACAGTTCCCGCAAGGCTGGCGGGTGCAAAACCAGCCGGACCGGGTTGCTGCGGTCAATCCGCGGGGCACGGCCCTGATGGAATTGAGGCCGGCTTCCAAGAACGCACCGCCCATGGACGCGCTGCGCAAGGCGCTCAAGCTCGACCAGGGCGCGCGTTTTGAATCCGGCAACGTCAATGGCAACCCCGCGGCATTTGCGGCCGGATCCCTGCAGGGCAAGCCGGTGCTGGCCGCTGCAATCAGCCACAATGGCAACCAGTACCTGTTGGCGGCACTGGCAAAGGATGCGGGCGCCTACAATGAAAATCGCAACGAGATGAAGGCGGCCATCAACAGTTTTCATTCACTGACCGCGGAGGAGCGCTTGCGTGCCAAGCCGAATGTCATTCGCGTGACCAAGGCGCAGCCGGGCGTGGGCATGGCGCAACTCGCGACGCAGTCCCCTCTTGGCAAAACTGCAGAAGCGCAGCTCCGGCTCATGAATGGCTTTTATCCTTCGGGCGAACCGCGGCCCGGCCAGTTGATCAAGACCGTCCAGTGAATCGAATTCCCGCACATTACTGGTTCGCGGGGCTTTGTCTGGCCTGGCTGTTGCCTGGCCTGGTCGGACACGCACCCTGGAAAGGCCCGGATGCCGAGACCTTCGTCCGGCTGCTTGCCGCACGGCAAGAGGGCGACTGGCTATTTCCTTTCAGCGGTGGCGGCAAGGCGCATGTCATGTCGCAGCTTTATTTGTGGCTTGCGCAAGGCCTGGGCGCGCTGCTTGCCGGTGTCCTTCCCTTGCATGATGCAGCCCGGCTGGCCAGCGGCATTTTCGTTGCATTTTCTTTTTGGTTGACCGCACTGACTGCGCGGACCCTGTATGGAACGGGCGCTGTCTGGCCGGCGGTTTTGGCCTTGATCGGCTGCATGGGCTTGCTGGTGCCGGCACACGAAATCAACCCCTACACCGCACAGCTGGCGGCGTTGTCCCTGTTTGCCTACGGGCTTGCGCGCATGCTGAAACAGCCTTTGCGCGGCGGCGGCCTTGCCGGCCTGGGCCTGGTTGCGCTGTTCCTGTCGGGCGCCTGGCTGGCGGCCCTGGCATTTGCAACAGTGCTGCTGGTATTGCCCCTGGCGCTGCCAAGCTGGCGCACATCGGCCCGTGTGGGCGGCTCCTGGTTTGCGCTTACCGGCGCATTTGCCCTGTGCGGCGTGTGGATGTTGTCCGTGCAGGCGCACTATCCGGGAAGGCTGGCGGACTGGTGGGTGCATGCCGCGCTGGAACAGACCGTTTTTGGGATGACGGAGAAAACCCGTTACAACCCGCTTTATTTTCTCAATGCGCTGTCCTGGTTTGCCTGGCCGGCCTGGCTGCTCGCGGGCTGGGCGGTCTATCGCCTGAGGCGCCAAGGATGGAACTCGGTCAAGCTGTGGCTGCCGCTCGGGGTCTTTGCCGTGGCGCTCACGGCGCTGAGCTTGCAGACCGATCCCGAGCAGATTCAAGCCATCATCCTGCTGCCGACCCTGGCGCTGCTGGCAGGCGCGGGGCTCGGCGAGTTGAAGCGGGGCGCCGCCAATGCGCTGCTGTGGTTCTCGCTCATGATATTCAGCTTTTTCGCCCTGGTGTTCTGGATCTACTGGGCCGCGTTCGATCTCGGCTGGCCCTTGCAATTGGCCAGGCGGCTCGCAAGACTCGGCCTGGAAAGCCAGGGCCTCAGGCCCCTCGCGCTCGGACTGGGCCTGCTGATCACGCTGGCGTGGGTGGGCTGGCTGGTGTGGCTGAGGGGCAGGCCGCGTTTCCCGCAGCGGCCAATGCTGGTGTGGAGCGTCGGTGTAACCTTCGTCTGGACCCTGCTGATGGCCCTGTTCATGCGCCCCCTGGACGGCCGCCTGAGTTATGCGCAAGTGGGCCAGGAAATAAAAACCAAGGCGGCGGGAGCGAACTGCATCGCCACGCAAAACATAGATGTGCTGCATGTTCAGCTGTTGGCCTACCACAGCGGCCTCCAGTTGAGGACAGACGATGTCTCGGCCTGCGGCTGGCTGCTGCTGGGCCAGAAAAACCGCAAATCCTTGTTCCTCGACGCGAGCTGGAAAAAACGCTGGGAAGGCGGGCTGCCGGGAGAGAAGGATACGCGCCTCCGCCTTTATCGGCGTGAGGGCTGATCCGTGGCCGGCGATCACCCGCCGCTAACCGGGCTCATTCTTGCCGGCGGACAGGGCAGCCGCATGGGCGGGCGCGACAAGGGCCTCGTGCCTTATCGTGGAAGGCTGCTGGTCGATCATGTGATCGGGCGCGTTGCCTCGCAGGTCGACGAACTGCTGATTTCCGCCAACCGCAACATCGATGATTACGCCCGACGCGGTCACAAGGTACTGGCCGATACCCTGCCGGGTTTCCAGGGCCCGCTTGCCGGGGTGCTGGCCGGCTTGCAGGCGGCCAGCAACGAATGGGTGCTGACAGTGCCTTGCGACATGCCGCATTTGCCGGAGGATCTTGTTCGGCGTCTGCTTGAAGCGCGCCAGGAACTTGCGATTGTCATTGCTGAGGATGGGGCGCGCACGCATCCTGCGGTCATGCTCATCCACACTTCGCTCGCCCAACGGCTTGCCGCCTATCTCGCCAGCGGCAAGCGTTCCGTGCACGGGTTCCAGGAGGCAGTGGGTTTTGCCACGGCCAGGTTCGACCCGGCAGGGATGGGGAACATCAACAGCCCGCCGGAATCCGCCTGATCAGTTTTCCGCGGGGTCGACGTCAAGATGCCAGCGCACATTGCGCGCTGCCTGGGCATGGAGCCTTGGCATCCATTCGCGCAACAGTTGCTGCAAGTCCGCGCGCGAAGCGGATTGCAGCCACAGCTGGGCGCGCTCCAGCCCGGCTTTTTTCAGCATCGGCGCGCTTACCGGCTCGAAAATGTCCACCCCGTCCACTGTCGGGGCGAGCGCTCGCGCTGCCAGCAGCCAGTCTTGCGCGTCTTTCAGCCGGGCAGATTCGGCACGCAAGACGGCCTGACGCGAGAACGGCGGCAGCTCGCCTTTGCGACGGATGTCCAGCTGCTCGTTCGCAAAGGAAGCGAAATCATGCGCAAGCAGGTGTGCGAACAGCGGATGCTGGGGAAACCCGGTCTGGACCAGAACCCGGCCCGGCCTGTCCGCGCGCCCGGCACGCCCGGCCACCTGCATCAGCTGCGCGAACAGTTTCTCTTCCGCGCGGAAATCCAGGCTGAACAGCGCACCGTCGGCATCCAGCACCACCACCAGCGTGAGGTTGGGAAAATCGTGGCCCTTGGAAATCAGCTGGGTGCCGATGATCAGGTTGGCTTCGCCCGCATGGATCCGTGCCTGCATGTCTTCCCAGCTGCCCTTGCGTCGGGTGGCGTCGCGATCGGCGCGAACGACGTTCGCAGCGGGGAAATGCCGTGCCAGCACATCTTCCACACGTTGCGTGCCTTGGCCCAGGGCGCGCAGGTCCGGGTTGCCGCAGGCAGGGCATTGAGACGGAATGCTTTCTTCGTGCCCGCAATGATGGCAGCGCAGGCGCCGCTCACGCAGGTGCAGGGTCAGCCGGGCTGAGCAGCGCGGACAGGGCGCCACCCAGGCGCAGGCGCCGCAATGCAGCACCGGCGCATAGCCGCGCCGGTTGATGAAAACCAGCGCCTGTTCGCCGCGCGCCAGGGTTTCGCCGATCGTCTTCAATGCCGGCCGGCTCAAGCCCTCTTCCGGTTTTTCGATGCGCGTGTCGACGAGCGTGAGCGCGGGAAGGCTTGCGCCGGTGGCGCGTGCGGGCAGGCTGAGTAGTGTATAGCGCCCGCTGTCGGCATTGTGCCAGCTCTCCAGGCTGGGCGTGGCCGAGCCGAGCACCACCGGGACATTGCGCTGATGCGCGCGAAACACCGCAAGGTCGCGCGCCGAATAGCGCAGGCCTTCCTGCTGGGAGAACGAAGCGTCGTGTTCCTCGTCCGCGATGATCAGGCCCAACTCCGGCAGGGGCGTGAATATCGCCAGGCGCGTGCCCAGCACGATGCGCGCTTTGCCCTGCATGGCGTGTTGCCAGCGTTGCAGGCGCTCGCCTTCGGACAGGCCGCTATGCAGCACGCTGATCGGGGTGTCCGGAAAGCGTGCAGCGACGCGCTGCGTGAACTGCGGAGTCAGGCCGATTTCCGGCACCAGGATCAGCGCTTGACGGCCCTTGGCCAGCACCTCGTCGACGATGTGTAGGTAGACCTCGGTTTTCCCGCTGCCGGTGATGCCGTGCAACAGGAAGGGGGCGAATTCGTCCAGGTGGGCGGCGACACGTTCGCAGGCGGACTGCTGTTCTGGCAGGAGTTGCGGCAGTGCGGGCCTGGCTGCGTCCGTTTCCGCGCGCGCGGTTTCCAGCCAGCCTTTTTCCAGCCAGCCGCGCAGCACCGATGCGGCATTGCCGCAGAGAGAGGCCATTTCAGCCGCATCGGCGATGGCGCCGAACGCCGCGATATTGATC
>DAIMZB010000002.1:0-15291 GCA_036734185.1 Thiobacillaceae bacterium
CGGCCTGCCCGCCCACTTCCCGCGGCAAAGGCCGAGCATCGACATCCCCGCCTGCGCCGTGGAACTGGGCGCAGACGACAGCCGCTTCCGTTTCGACAATGAAAAGACCCGCCACACCGTGAACCTGCCGGCTTACGCCATCGACCTGCAGCCTGTCAGCCAGGGCGCCTTCCTGGAATTCGTCGAGGCGGACGGGTATGGAAACCTGGGTTGCTGGTCTGAAGAAGGCCAGGCGTGGCTGTTCCAGAACGGCGCCACCCATCCGCTTTACTGGCGCAAGCGTGGAAACGCCTGGCACGTTCGGCGTTTCCAGCACTGGGGGCCGCTCGCTCCCGGCGAGCCCATGCTGCACCTCAACTTCCACGAGGCCGAAGCCTACGCCGCCTGGCGCGGGGCCTCCCTGCCGAGCGCCGAACAATGGCAGCGCGCGAGCGCAGAACCGGATTTTGTCTGGGGACTCGGCTGGGAATGGTGCGCGGACCCCTTCATTCCCTATCCCGGGTTTTCGCCCGACCCGTACCACGACTATTCCAGCCCCTGGTTCCAGTGCCACTGGGAATTGCGCGGCGGCGGCCCCGTGACCACACCACTGCTCAAGCGCAACGGCTTTCGCAATTTCTATCTACCCGAGCGCCGCGACCCCTTCACCGGTCTGCGGCTGGTTTGGGACGCCTGAGAAAAACAGCTGCCTCTGATTGCCGCCCATTCGGCAGGCTACAAACCTGTCCACGAGAAAAAGGCGGCGAAAGACGGCGTTGGCCACTTGAAAACGGATGTCATCCAATCAATCTCCTTTGCGGACACCCAAATATTGAGCAGCCCCAATGACAGCCCTGCGCAGCATGCCCTTCAGGGCAGAAACCAGAGTAAAATAGTCAACTTTTAGAGACCGTTTAAGTTTTATATGCGCCCCGCCCAGCTCATTCCCATCCTCGAACGCGAATTCCTCAGTGCCGCCGAAGGCCACCACACACCGGTGATGATGTGGGGCCCGCCCGGCGTGGGCAAATCCCAGATGGTGGGGGAGGTCGCGGCCAAGCATCAGGTGCCGGTGATCGACATCCGCCTGTCGCAGATGGAGCCTTCCGACCTGCGCGGCATTCCCTTCCGCGTCGGCGACCATGTGGACTGGGCGATCCCCTCCATCCTGCCGGATGCCAAGCGCCACGGGGAGAAAGGCATCCTGTTCCTGGACGAGATCACCTCGGCCCCGCCTTCGGTATCGGCTGCCGCCTACCAGCTGATCCTCGACCGCCGCCTGGGCGCGTACGAAGTGCCGCCCGGCTGGGCCATCTTCGCCGCAGGAAACAGGCAAGGCGACCGCGGCGTGACCTACGCCATGCCGGCGCCGCTCGCCAACCGCTTTTCCCATTTCGAAGTCGAGGCCAATCTGGATGACTGGTCGCAGTGGGCGTACGAGAATGGCATCGACGAGCGCCTGATCGGTTTCCTGCGCTTCCGCCCGGAACTGCTGTTCGACTTTGATCCGGCGCGCAACCCCACGGCCTTCCCCACCCCGCGTTCGTGGGAATTCGCCAGTCGCGCCTTGCAGAAATTCGGCAGCCATCCCGACCTGCTCGGTCCTGCATTGGCCGCATGTGTCGGCCAGGCCGCCGGTATTGAACTCTCCGCCTATTTAGCCAACCTCTCGCGCATGCCCGACCTCGATGCCATCGTCGAAGGCCGTCCGGCCGAGGTGCCGCGCGATACCGACCTGCAATACGCTGTGGCTGCGGCGCTGGTGGCGCGCGCCATCCGCAACAAGACCGGCGCCAACATCAAGGACATGCTCGGCCACATCCTCGACTACGCTGCGAAATTCCCTTTGAAGGAAATGGGCGTGATGCTGGTGTCGGACATTCACCGCAACGTCGGCCAGACCCTGTTCGGCGTGCCGCAGTTCGCCACCTGGGCGAACCAGGTCGCGGACATCGTGCTGTACGAATAAACCGCCGCAGGTTTCCCGTTTCAACCCGCAGCTGGATTTACGACTCGCATGCCGCAAAGCCTCAACCAGATCACCTTCGCCAACGACCCTGCCACCAAACTGGCAGCGGCGCGCACGCGCCTGATCCTGGACAAGCCCTTCCTCGGCGCCCTGGTGCTGCGCCTGCCCATGATCGAGGCGGGGCCGTGGTGCAAGACCACCGCCACGGACATGAAGAGCTTCTATTACAACCCCGCCTACATCGACAAACTGTCCCTGTCGCAGGTGGAGTTCGTGCTCGCGCACGAGGCGCTGCACTGCGCGCTCACCCACTTCGTGCGGCGCGGCCATCGCATCCAGCGCAAATGGGACCTGGCCTGCGACTTCGCCATCAACCCCATCCTCATGAACGACGGCCTGCAGCCGCCGCCCGAAGCCGTGGTGCTCAACCAGTTCGAGAACATGAGCGCGGAGGAGATCTATCCCTGCCTCGACGACAGCCTCGACAACGAGACACTGGACCAGCACCTCTACGACAACAACGCCGAGGGCGGCCAGGGCGGGCAAAGCAACGAGCCGCCGCCCGAGGATTCCTCGCAGGACGACAAGGGCAAACCGGGCAGCGGCGGGCAGCCTGGCGACAAGGAACCCGACCAGGGCGGCAGCCAGCCGAAATCGCAGCCGCAGCAGGGCGAATCCGGCGACAAGGCCAGGCCCCAGCCGCAGCAGGGCGAGTCCGGACAGAAAGCCGGCGAAAGCAGCCAGGACGACGCCCTGCCGGTGCCGCTCACCGCGCAGGAACGCGAAGAACTCGCGCAGAAATGGCAGCAATATCTCGCCAGCGCGGCACAGCAGGCGCAGCAGGCGGGCAAGCTCGGCGGCGCCATGGCGCGCATGGTCGATGCCTGGCTGGAGCCGAGACTGCCTTGGAGAACCTTGCTGGCGCATTATTTCTTCGATCAGGCGCGCAACGACTACAACTACATGCGGCCTTCGCGCCGTGAAGGCGACATGATCCTGCCTTCGCTGAAAAGCTCGCAGTGCGACCTCGTCGTCGCCATCGACACCTCGGGCTCCATCGGCGAGGAAGAGTTGTCCGAGTTCCTGTCCGAGATCAACGCCATCAAGGGCGCGCTGCCGGTCCGCATCACCTTGCTCGCCTGTGACGCCAAGCTCGCCGAGGACGGCCCCTGGGTGTTCGAGCCCTGGGAGGAATTCCGGCTGCCGCGCACCTTCGAGGGCGGCGGCGGCACCGACTTCGCGCCCGTATTCGAGTGGGTGGAACATGAAAACCTGCGCCCTGACGCGCTGGTGTACTTTACCGATGCCGATGCCGAGTTTCCCAAGGAGCCGCCGAGCTATCCCGTGATCTGGCTGGTCAAGGGCAAGAAGCCGGCGCCCTGGGGCAAGCGCATCCAGTTGAATTGATGCAGAACGAACTTTCTTCCGAAGACAGCCTGCGTCTCAACGTCCTGATGATGGCCAACCCCGTGCAGGCGGTGCGCATCGACGA
Organism: Thiobacillaceae bacterium; assembly: GCA_036734185.1. Lineage (GTDB taxonomy): Bacteria > Pseudomonadota > Gammaproteobacteria > Burkholderiales > Thiobacillaceae > UBA6918. The sequence goes on from DAIMZB010000002.1 coordinate 3,441, forward strand.
AGGCGCGATGACGCTGTATGCCCTGACCGAGAACGGCGAGGCCAAAATCCAGCTGCACCCGAATTGCCGCGCCGACCAGTACATTGCCCGCGTGAAGGAATTCCTCGGCGGCCACGCCCTGGGTTCGCCCGGCGGCTATCCGGTCTACCTGCAGCGCTGGACCCGCATGGGCCAGACCTCCGACAAAAACCTCGACGTGCTGCTGCTGCTGGGCGAGCCTGAGGCCGTGGTGGCCGTGGCGCACGCGCCCAGCCTCACCGACGAACTGGCGAGGCGCGCCTGGTGGTGCCAGCCCACCATGGAAATCGCGCGCTGGATGCTGGAAAAGGAGGCCGTGATCCAGGGCCAGATGGGCAAGGTGCTGGCCGATTTCCTGATCGAGCACCTGCCTTTCGAGGAAAGCCCGGATGCACGCATGCACACCATCCGCCTCATCCTCTACGGCAAGCTCGCCGACGAGCAAACCACCGCCAAGCTCTGGCGCCAGGCCAAGGGCGTGCCCTATTACTTCATCGGCTTCCTCGAGTTCATGCCGGAATCGCTGCCGCCAGACCAGCCGGCGCGGGCCGATTACGAGGAAGCAAAAAAACTCCTCGCCCCGCTGATCGACGCCGGCAACGCCTATGCCGAGCGCTTCCTGTCGCTGCTTTCCGCCAACGGCCAGACCTGGCTCAAGGCAGTAAGCGAAGTGCTGACGCGGCCGTCCACGTCTCTGGTGGGGTACGCCCTGCTCGACGCCGTCAGCCGCTACTTCCATGCGATGGGCTATCCCATCCAGACCGAGAAACTCGAGGACCTGCTTTCCGAGGCCGGTGCCATGAGCCGCGGCGAAACCGAGGCGCCCACCGGCCTGCAGGCACTGCTTGCCGCCGCCCCGCACTACCGTCAGGGCATCGAGGCCATGCTCGCGCTGTCCGGCCTCACCAGCAAGACCGCCGATCCCTGGCTGCTGCGCAACACTGCAGTGGGCGCGCTGATGCGGCGTAAAATCGAGCCACTGGCCTCTCCCGTCAATATGGCCGTGCAGGTCTTGAGAACCCCGGTGAAAACCCAATGAAACTTTATCTCGACCCCGCGCAGTCCAAGGAAGTGCCGGCGCTGATCCGCAGTCCCAACAAGACGCGCAAGCGCTACCCGGAAGGCGTGGTGGAAACGGTGGCGAACGAGGCCGAGGCGCTGGCGCGCGCCGAGGAGAACCTGCATCCCGCAATCGTGATCGGCCCTTCGCGCTCGTCGGAAGGTTTTCGCATTTATTATCTGGTCAGGTGGCTGTAATGGAATTCAAGCAAAAGCCCATCAATATTCCCGTCGTCTCGGCGGAACAGCAGGCGGACGGCGCCTTCGGTGCCTGTTCGGAAGCCGAGCCGTTCGCGCTCATGGTGCTGGGCGACAGCATGGAACCGGAGTTCCTCGATCGCGAGATCATCGTCATCGAGCCCGAAGGACTGGCTCGGGACGGCTCCTTTGTGGTCGCCTTCCACAACGAGGAATACACCTTCCGCCAGCTGGTGAAGCGCGAGGCCGGCTGGGCCCTGCATGCCCTCAATCCTGCCTATCCCGACCACCCCATTGCGGATTTGTCCTGCATCAAGGGGGTGGTGATCTTGAAAAAGAAGCCGGGCAGGCGCAAATCAGTCAAGTACTACATCGACCAGGAGAAGCATTAAATGCCGTACTTCGTTTACGAAATCCATCCCATGCACATCGTCAAGAAAGTCGCCGAGTTCGACAAGTTCAAGGACGCCTCGGCCAACGCCAAGGAAATCCGCAGCAAGCTGACCAGCACCGATAACTATTCGATCAAGGTCATCTTCGCCGAGAACGAACTGCATGCCGAGGAAATGCTGGGTGAAGTGCGCGAAAAACCGCCGACCACCGGCGAGGATTATTGATTTCGGGCAGCCGCGCGCGCCAAGCCCATGAGCGAGTACAACGAAGACGCCTACCGGGTTGCCCGCAAGTCGGTCAACCCGACCCCATGCGCGTTCGAGAAAGGCGTGCTGGCGCGCTGCATCGCATGCGGCAAGGCGGAGAAGCATCTGCTCGCGGAGCGTGAAACCCTGAACTGCGTCGATGCCGCCGCCCAGGCCCGCTGCACGGAACTCAAGACCCTGCTGCGCAGCCATTCCGCGTTCGCTCTCAAGATTCCCCGCGTCGGCGCGCAGCTGCCGCATGCCAAGGAGCTCAAGATCCAGTGCGGCGGCCTCAAGGGCCTGCAACGCGCCCTAAGCGGCAGCGGCGATGTCGAGGATGTGTTTGCACTGGTCGATGCGGCCCTGGCCGCATATGTCTCGATGGACGCCTTCCCCTATTCTGAAATCGTGCAGGGCGTGGTGCATTTCGAAGCACGGCGGCGCGGCTGACCCCTGAATTCACGCGGTCTTTTTCGGCTCTTGAAAAGCTAAAATGAAACCCTAAAGTTCTCCGGACAGGAGGAGCAATGCGCAATTTCCACGAACTGGTCGAAACGGTGCAAAAGAACTGCCACATTGCGGACGCGAACCATGCCCGCAACATGACCATGTGCACCTATCTGCTGGAAATGCGCGAATTCTTCCGCTGGGAAAACGAACTGCCGCTCTCCCAACAGCCGCCGCGCGCCGAAATCGGTCCCTGGATGATCGAGCGCGAGTCGCTTTGGGAAAGCCTCGAGGAAGACGATTTCGCCGCCCTGCCCGTCAACGGGCAGGCCATCGATCCCTTCGAAAGCCGCATGGTGAACGCCGTGCTGCTGCCCGAAGGCCTGGTCTACGGCGCCGGCATCGGCCGCTACCGCAAGCCGCATTTCTTCCTGGGCGAATTGAAGCGCAAGGAAGAGCGCGAGGGCCTCACCATCTACGTTACCGGCTGCGAATACGCGCGCGACCTCTCCACCCTGCCCGCCGCTTACCAGGATGGCGCCATCTTCCTGCGCACCGACGCCCTGAAGCGCGCGCTCTGGGAAAAAGTGGAACTATGGGGACAGAAAAAGCCCGAGGGCGCGATGAAGGCGGCGCTGGAGTGCTATGGCTTCGAACAGGACCCGGAGTCTGCTCTGGAGCGCATGACCGAGGCAGAAAGCGAAGCCGTGATCCTGCACGAAGTCGGCGAAGCGCGGGCCGACAAACTGCTGGGAGAAGACTGGAAGCGCATGCTGTCCGGCTTCACCCACAAACATGCCGAACTGCTGGCGCGCTCGGTGCGCGACAATCTCGCCGATTGCCTGTCCACCCTGCCCGCCCTGATCGAGAATCAAGCCTGGTGCAGCCTGCATTACTACATGGCCGAATTCGACGGGCTGCGCCTGGTGCTGTTTCCGCGGCTAACCAAGGCCTACCGGAACTGGCGCGAAAGCGGCCGGCCCGACGCCCTGATTGAAGCCGTCAGCGCCGGCCAGCAGCACTGGCTGAAGCAGGCAGAAATGCTGCTGGAGTTTTACCGAAAGGACCCTCAGGCCGCACAGGCGCAGGTCCAGGAGCTGCTCAAGCCCAACCCCTGCCCGCTCACTCTTTGATTTCGGACGGCGGCCGGATGTCGCCGAAATGGAATCCGAATCCGCCACGGGCGCGGTCCTTGAAATACAGTTCCAGCGAAACCTTCACGGTGCGAAAGGCGAGGTCGTCCCAGGGAATTTCATGCTCGGAGAACAGCCGGGCCTCGAGGCTCTCGATGCCCGGTTTGTAGTCGAGGTCGAGCAGGCGCGCGCGGAACATCAGATAGACCTGATTGATGTGCGGCAAATTGAGGAGGGTATAGAGCGGGCCCATCTCGACGCGCGCCCCGGCCTCTTCCCAGGTTTCGCGCATGGCACCCTCGGCGGTGGTCTCACCGTTCTCCATGAAGCCTGCAGGCAGCGTCCAGAAACCGTATTTCGGCTCGATGGCGCGGCGGCAAAGCAGCACCTTGTCCTCCCACTCGGGGATGCACCCGACCACCATCTTGGGATTCTGGTAATGAATGGCGCCACAGACCGGGCACACATGGCGCGGCAGGTGGTCGCCTTCCGGAACGAGCAACTCGACTGAGCCGCCGCAATGACTGCAAAATTTCATGGTTACCTGACTGTCTTTGACGCAAGGTAACAAATTTCATTAAAGCCCGCCAGCAGTGCATAATTAGGGCCATTATCCGGGCAGTTTTCAGGCCGTTTCGAATGCGCAATCCCCACAAACAATCCGACAAGGCTTTCGCCCCGCAACTGGGGGGGGAACGCCAGCAGAACACCGATCTCAAGGTGTTGACCGACATCGCCGCGTCGCTGTCGGTGGACGTCGACGTCGAGCATCTGCTCGACAGCTTCCTCGGCACCATGGTACGGCTGTCCAACGCCCATGCCGGTATCGTTCGAGTGCTGACCCCGGACGGCAAGAGCCTGCGCATTGTCGGCGCCGAGGGCCTGCCGCAGGACGCGCTGGCGGCGAACAACGTCATGCCGCTGGAGACGGCCCTGTGCGGACAGCCGGTCGGCTCCTCGATCAAGAACCTGCCCTACCTATTCGAATGCAAGGGCAACACCGCGCAGGCCTTCGGCATGGAGGGCGGCTGGGTGGTGGCGCTGCCGCTCAAGTACAAGAACACCCTGCTTGGGGTGTACAACCTGTTCCTGAAAAAGGACCAGGCCATCCCCGAGGACGTCAGCCTGCTGTTCGCCTCCATCATCGAACACCTGGGCATGGCCATGGAAAACGCGCGCCTCACGCGCGAGAACCTGCGCATCACGCTGATGAACGAGCGTCAGATGCTGGCCAACGAAATCCACGATTCGCTGGCGCAGACCCTTGCCTACATGAAGATGCGGCTGGCGATGCTGCGCGAGGCGGTCAATGGCGACAAGCCGGAGCTCACCGAGAAATACCTCTCCGACGTCGATTCGGCGCTGGAGTCGGCCTACTCCGGCCTGCGCGAGCTGATCAGCCAGTTCCGCCACCGCATGGACCCGCGCGGCATCCTCCCCGCGCTGCAGGAACTGCTCGACGGCGTCGCCAGGAAAATCGACGCTAGGGTCAAGCTCGAAAACCAGGTCAAGGACCTCGCGCTCACCGCCGACCAGGAGGCACAGGTCTACCGCATCGTCCAGGAAGCGCTCGCGAACATCTGCAAGCACTCCTACGCACGCATGGTGCAGGTGGTGCTGGAAGACACCGGCAGCCACTACCGCATCAGCATCATCGACGACGGCATCGGGCTTTACGCCGCAGGCCACACCGGGCCTGGCATGCACTTCGGCATGAACATCATGCGCGAGCGCGCCGAGCGCATCAAGGGCATGGTCGAAATACGCAGCCGCGTAGGCGGCGGCACCCGCGTCACCCTTGTCTTTCCCCACGCCCATCAGGCTGCAATGAAATGAGCGAAAAAATCCGCGTCATCATCGTCGATGACCACACGCTGTTCCGCGAAGGCCTCGCCGAGCTGCTGGAACACTACGGCACCATCCACGTCTGCGGTATCACCGGCGACCCGGACATGGTGCGCAAGCTCCTGAAGGAGCACCAGCCCGACGTTGTGCTGCTCGACCTGCACCTGCCGCCCACCGACGGCATCACGCTGATGCAGCAGCTGCGCGAGGAAGGCCTGTTCTTCACCACCCTGATCCTGACCGTGAGCGACGAGGAGGAAGACCTCGCCAGCGCCCTGCGTGCCAGCGCGCAGGGTTACCTGCTGAAGAACATGGAACCCTCGGAAGTGGTCGACGCGATCCAGCGCGCCGACAAGGGCGAGACCGTGGTCGCGCCGCAAATGACGGCCAAGCTCGTGACCCTGCTCGACAGCAAGAAGGGCAAGGCCACCTCCCTCATCAACCAGCTCACCGCGCGCGAGCGCGAGATCCTCTCCTATCTTGCCAAGGGCGAGAGCAACAAGGCCATCGCCAAGGAACTGGGCATCAGCCACGACACGGTGAAGCTGCATGTGCGCAACATCCTGTCCAAGCTCAATCTGACCTCGCGCGTGGAAGCGGCCGTGTTTGCCGTGGAGCAGAAACTCACGCCGCCGAAGCACCCCTGACGCGGAGCAGGCCGCAGTCACTCCATCCGCGCACCAGGCAGGCGAAGTGACGCCTCAATGCAAAAGGGGGATTCATGCGAATCCCCCTTTTCATTCAGCGGGTCGTTCCGCTCACACGCGAATGTACGTCCACCCTTCCTTCATCTTGCTGACGACTTCGCCAATCACCGAGGGCACCATCTGCGCCTCCTCAATCAGCGTGACTTTCTTGCCGTCGCGCTCGATGCGTGCCACGGCCTGTCCGCAGGCGATGAACTTGAGGTTGGCATGCTTGGCCGCGAGCGCGTCGATGCGTTGCTGGAACGGGCTGTTGTAGCCCTCGCGCAGCAGATTCAAGCCGTAGTTGTTGGCCACGATTTCCAGCTCGGCCGGCACGCCTTGCTTCTTGGCGTTGTCGAGAATCTGATCGGCGTAATCCAGCACCGCAGCCATGCGGTCGGGCTTGTCGGTGTCGATGTGCAGGATGAAGCGGTTGTTGCCAGTGATGTTTTGCTGGCTGGCATGCATGAATTCGCCCTTTTGCACCAGCGCGGCGGGCAGAATGCTGCCGCCACCCATCGGGCGCAGCGTCCAGCCGAGCAACCCGCCCAGGCCCAGCAGCAGCGCGGCGGCCATGGCCTGCATGCCCCAGGAACGGGATTTGGCCGATTGCAGGGGCCGTCTGGGTTCAACGCCGTCATAGGCAAGCTTGACCATGGACTTGAGCTGGCGGACTTCGTAACTGCGCCTGGCAAGGTCCGGGTCCTGTCTGATCGCTTCCAATACTTCCACCATTTCGCTGGGGGTCAGCTGCTGGTCAACGAAGGCGTTCAGCATTTCGTCGGTAATCGGAATTTTCATTTCACTCTCCTGAGGCGCGCCGGCCCCGAAGCCGGTCTCGCATCGGACAACATTTCCTTCAGCGCGGCACGGGCGCGGGCCAGCCGGCTCATGACCGTGCCGGCCGGGACATGCAGGATTTCCGCCACCTCGGCGTAGCTTCGGTCTTCCATGTCCACCAGGGTCAGCACCTGGCGCTGGCCCAGCGGCAGGCGCGCAATGGCATTGCGCACGGTGGTCGCGGTTTGCCGGCCTGCCAGGTTCTGCTCGGGCGAAAGCTCTTCGGACTCCAGGCGCTCGGCCCAGTCGTCGATGTCCTCGAGAATCCCCGCCATCTTTCTGCGCAGACAGTCGCGCCAGCAGTTGTTGAGGATGACCATGAGCCAGCCCTCCAGGGCGCGCGGCTCCTTCAGTGGAGAAGTCGTGGCCAGTGCCCGCGTCAGGGCCTCCTGCACCAGATCCTCCGCCATGTCGCGGTCGCCGCACCAGGCATAGGCGAGACGAAACAGGCGGGTGCGATAGCGCTGTATTTCCTGCTGGGTGCTGACGCAAAACCAGACCATTTTGTCTCCTCCGACACTTGTAAGACGCGGCGGGTGCCGGGCTTATTCCATGGTATTCAGGATTCTGTTCCGTGATGGCCCGTGCGGCAACGGTACATCCCAACCATCGGAGGGCCGAGCCGGCGGCCACCCCGCAGGGGAAAACCCGCGCAAAGCGGCTATGATGGCGGCATTTGCCCCACCACCCAGCGTGCACATGAGCCCTCCGTCAGCCGACACCGCCAACCCCCTTCAGACCCGGCGCTTGTTCTTTCTCTTTGGCCTGGCTTATTTTGCTGAGAGCTTTTCGCAAATGGGCGGCCTCATCAGCCAACCCCTCAACTATTACCTCAAGGAAGCGCTGGGGCTCACCACCAGCGGCGTTTCCGAATATCTCGCCATCGCCTCCATGCCGTGGGGGATCAAGCCGCTGTATGGCCTGGTCAGCGACTACCTGCCGCTGTTCGGCTACCGCCGGAAAAGCTGGCTCATGCTGGTGAACCTGGTCGCCGCGAGCGGCTTCCTTATGCTGTCCGGGCTGACCGACCCCTCGGCCCTCGTCGTTGCGCTGACGCTCACCGCGTTCGGCACGGCCGCGTCGGATGTCATCATCGATGCGCTGATGGTCGAGAAAGGCGCGGAGACCGGCCTCACCGCACGCTTCCTAGGCACGCAGTGGTTCTGGTTCAAGGTCGCGGCGGTGGTCACCGCGCTCACAGGCGGGTTCCTGGCAGCCAGCTTCAAACCCGACACCGCCTTGCACATCGCCGCCACCGTCACCATGCTGGCGCCCATTGCCGTGCTCACGGCCAGCTATTTCCTGGTGCAGGAGAAACCCAGCCGCATCGAACTGGCGGCAATGAAGGCAACAACGCAGAGCATCGGGGCCGCAATCCGCTCGCCCAGATTGCAGCTGGCAGCGGTTTTCGTGGTGCTGTGGTGCTTCAGTCCCGGTTTCGGCGCGCCGCTGTATTTCCACATGACCGACGTGCTGCGCTTCGACCAGCAGTTCATCGGCCAGCTTTCCGCCTTTACCGCAGTGGGTGGCGTTCTCGGCGCCTGGCTGTTCGGCCACGTGCTGGCACGGCGCTCTGTCGCGGTGCAGGCCAACATCGCCATCGGCGCGGCGATCCTGGCGGTGCTGGCCTACCTTGCGCTGGCCCGGCCCAGCGCCTACGCGCATGATATCGCGGCGCCGCTGCACGTTTCGGTGGGCATGCTGAACCAGATCGGCATGCTGATGATCCTGTCGGTGGCGGCGCGCGCCTGCCCGCCGCGCGCCGAGGGGTTTACCTTTGCCGTGATGATGTCGCTCTACAACGCAGCCGACCAGCTGTCATCGGTGGTCGGCTCGCGTCTTTATGACGACGTCTTCCACCAGTCGCTCGCGCCCCTGCTGTGGGTGGCCGCCGGCTCGCTCGCACTGTGCTTCCTGCTGGTGCCTTTCCTCAGCCGACAGCATCCGTCGCAGCCGGACCCGGGCCTGCACGCGGCCGAGGACGGCGCGCCGGGTTAGCGGCGCCGGTGAAAAATTTCAAATCCTGAACCGAGCGGCCTTGCCACTTCAAGGCAGGCTATGGCCCGAGCGCGCAGGCCAGCCAACTCGCCCAGCGCAAGCCCATAATGCGCGGCCTCGATGGCCGCAACCGTTTCAGCGAGACCCGGTGCGCGCATTTCGTGTTGCATGTGCTGCAGCCATTCACCCAGGGTCGGCGCGGGCAAAGGCTTGCCTGACAGGTTGAACCGGCACAGTTGCCGCACCAATGCGGAAAGTTCGGTCACGCGCTTCAATTCCGCCAGCGCCCGCCGGCGACGCAAACGCCACACGAACAGCCCCCACGCCAGGTACCCCAGCGCGCCCGCCAGCAGCACGCCTGCCGCCACCCCAAACCCGACAAACAACCGCTGCCGCGCAGGATCAACGACGTCCACGCTCGCACCCTTCAGGCTCGCCTGCTGCAGGCGGCCGCTGGCCGGGTCGTACCAGGGCAGCAACAGATCCGGGAACACCGCTTTGCCGCGCTCGCCGAACACTGCATAGACATTCAGCTCGTATCGCGGAACGCCGCTGTCGTCCGCAAGCGGCTCGATGGCGGGCGGATAATGCGAAAACTGCGGCAGGCCGGCAAGCTGCAGCCGCAGCAGGTTTTGCAGCGCCTCGACGCTGTAGGCACCGCGCACTTGCACGCGCCAGCCCAGCGGCCGATTGACCGGCCATTCCGCAGGCAGTGGCGCGGCGGAAATTTCCGCACGTCCGACCGCGGCATCGGACGGCAGCCAGTTGGGAACCGGCAAGACATTCAGGCCGGCCCGCGGCGGCGGGAAGCGCAACCGTGCGCCAAACTTGCCGGCTTCCAGCATGGGCAGGGGCAGCATCGCTTCCCCCGTTGCAGTGGCCTGCAGCGCCCAGTGCCAGCGATGCGCGGTGCAGCGTTCACCGCCGCGCTCCACCTCGACTTGTTCCTCGTTGAGCGGGCGGTGAAGCAGCCCTTCCTGCGTCGGCAGTTGCGGGCGCTGCCACATCAGGCTGCCATCGTCGCAGGCTTCGATGGTCAGCCGCACCGCCTCGCGTACATGAAATGGATTCGGCACGGCCTCGACCCGGAAGCGAACTTTCGGCACGGTGCCGGATTCTTCATCAACCGTGATGACGGGCGCACGCATGCCCAGGCCAAGGCCCGGCAGGACGATGCGCCCGGTGTGCAGCGGATACAGAGTGAGCGACAACGTGGTTTCCCGGCCGTCGCCGCCCTGGCTGCGGTCGCGAATTTCGAACGCTTTTTGCAGCGGCGCGAGGTCGAGTGCCTCGATCTTGTCCGGCCGCGCAGTGATGGTCAGCGCGATCGGCTCGCCCAGCGCAACCCGAGTCGGCTCGGCGCGATAGACGGGCGCCGCGACAACAGGTGGAATCGCAGCAGCAAAAACCAGCGCGGCAAACAGCTTCACCATCAGCCTCACCATGGCAGCAGCTCCATTTCGCCGGGCGCGCTGGCGCGATCCTGCTTCAGCAAGCCCTTGAGCAGCGTGCGCGGATGCTCCTGCAGGCGCTCCAGCTTGCCGAGACCGGATTGCAGGCGGCGCGCGTCCAGCGAGGCCTGCGCAGCATCAGGCTGCCCGGCCCGCAACTGCGCGCCCGTGGCCGCGCCCTCCGATTCCTTCAGCAATGCATCGGCGGGCGGTTCGAATTCCGGCACGGCAAGTTCCTTGTCCCAATCCGTGCTGGTCTCACCTTCGGCAATGCTGCCGCGTCGCCCGCGCAGGTCGGTCTTGAAGGGCTCGCGCCGGCGCTTGGCCAGCTGCCTTTCGGCCTCGCCAAGATTGGTCTGCGCGAGCCTGTCGCCGGGGCGCGCCAACAGCACTGCGCGGTAGGCCTCGACAGCCGTCTGCCAGCGCGCCAGCGCAAAATGCGCGTTGCCCAGGTTGTAAAGCGCATTGGTGCGCTCGGTCGCGTTTCGCGCGAGCAGGAGTGCGGCGCCGAAATGGCGCGCCGCGCTTCCATAGTCCTTCAGCTTCCAGCTTGCGGCGCCGGCACCCATCTGCCCCGCGTAGCCGTTTGTTTTGGCGTAAAGCCTGTTCGCCTCGCTGAAATTCCCGGCCCGGTATGCCTGCCAGGCGGCGACCTCATTGGGGGCATCGGCAGCATAAGCATCCTGCCCCGGCTGCAGCATCAAGGCGAACAGCAATACCGGCAGGGCACGCGGCAGCCACGCAAGCATGAAAAGCAGCAGCGACAGCAAAAGCGGCCACACATGCAGCGTGCGCCAGACGCGCACTTTTTCGGTGGCGGGTGCCTCACCCGGCAGCGTGGCGATGCCCTCGCCATAAAGGCGCTGCCAGTCGGCATCGCCATCGCTTGCCTCGACCAAACTCCCGCCAGTGATGCGCGCGAGCTCAGCATAGGCATCCAGCGCGGGACGGCTCAGCACCTGCGCACCCTCGCGCTCGGCAAAGCCACCGTCTGGCAAGGGAATGGCCGCGCCTTGCCTGCTGGCCACCACCAGCACGTAAAGCGGGATGCCTGCCGTCTTGAGGCTTGCCGCCGCCTTGCGCGCGGCACCTGCAAGCGCGCCGCCCAGGCTGTCGGCCTCGGCATCGGTGACCAGCAGCACGGCGCGGCTTTTCGTGCGCTCGCCAGCCAGTTTTTTCGCCGCGAGATCGAGCGCTGCGGCAAGGTTGGAACCCTGCGCCTCGATGAGTTCCGGACCAGCCTGTTGCAGGGCGCGATCGAACAGGCGTATGTCGTCGGTGGGCGGCAACAGCTGGCCAGCTTCGCCCGCATACAGCATCAGTCCCAGGCGCTCGCCGTTCAGTCGCCTGGACAGGTCGGCCAGTTCGAGGCGAGCGCGCGTCAGGCGATCAGGGGCAATATCGGCGGCTGACATGGAAGCCGAGACATCCAGCACCGCCATGATGCTCATCACATGGCCTGCGGCTGGGTTCTGGCTGTCGTCGGAGTTCGCCAGCGGCAGACGCGGGCCCGCCGCTGCGGGTGCAAGCAGGCCCCA
>DAIMZB010000002.1:15301-19111 GCA_036734185.1 Thiobacillaceae bacterium
GCCCACGCCCGTGCCTTTCGCCGCGACCGCCCAAGGCTGCAAGTGCGGCTCCGCCCAGGCTTCAAGTCTGGCACGGCGGCGCCAGGCCATTGCCGCCAGCATGAGCGGCGCCAGCAGCAGGAGCGCGCCCCAGGGGGTCGCCCAGTCGAGTTGCGCCAGGCTCACTATCATGCCCCCTGCCTGCGCATGAGCAGCATGCGTGCAAGCAGCATGCAGACCACCGCCATGCCCAATGGCAGGCCGTACCATTCGCGAACTTCACGCTGCCGCGCGGGATGCGCCAACGTCTTCTCCAGCCGGTCGATGTCACTCACGACCTTTTCCGCGTCATCGGTGCTGCGCACGAACCAGTGCTGCCCGCCGGTCAGTTGCGCGATGTCGGCCAGCCCGGGTTGCGGATCCTTTTCCTCGGCGGGCGCTCGCCCGGCGGCGAACAGGTTGCTGCCGACTTGCAGGGTATGGATCGCGATCCCCAGCTGGCGCGCGACGGCAACGGCTTCTGCAGGCGTGAGGTCGCCGGTGTTGGAAGGCTCGCCGTCGCTGACCAGGATGATGGCGGGCCTGAGTTTTTGATGTTGCAGATGCTTGATGGCCAGCCCCAGCGCATCGCCCAGCGCGGTGTTGTCGCCCGCCATGCCGACCTGCATGCGGTCCAGTTGCGCCAGCACATGATTGCGGTCGAAAGTCGGCGGCGTGAGCAGCGCGGCCTCGGACCCGAAAGCGAGAATGGCGAAGCGGTCCGCCGTGCGCTGCTGGATGAAGCGGCCCAGCACCTCCTTCAATGCTGCGAGCCGCGTGGCCTTCTGGTTCTTAAGCGTGAAGTCGTCGATGCTCATGGTGAGCGAGGTGTCGATGACCAGCGCGATGTCGCGCCCCTCAGGCGGCGGCGTGATCCAGCGTCCGGTCTCACGCGGCTGTGCCAGCGCGACCACCAGCAGCAGGAAAGCCAGCGTGCTCAGTGCAATCGGCGGCAGTGGCCCGGGCGGCGCGCTGCCCGCGATGGCAAGATGCGGATGTCGCAGCAGCCAGGCGCCGGCTTCACCCTGCGTTCCGCGTTTCCAGGACAGCCACCCCCACAACAATGGCAGCGGCAACAACAGCAGAAAAAACGGCTGGGCGAATTCCATCAGCGCGCCTTCAGGAAAGGTTCCGCGCCCTGGCAAAGCCGCGCCAGAACGTCGGCGGCATATTCGACAGGCGGGCCGAAGCGCAGCATTTCCAGTTCTTCCTCCCACGCCCGCGGCGGCCTCAGCTTCTGTTGCGCGACCAGGGCCGCCAGCGCATTGGCGCCGGCGATGGGATCGGATGTCCGGGCGATCCGGCGCAGCGACCTCAGGGGTGCGCGCCTGCGCCAGGCCCAGACCAGTACGGCCAGCACCAGCAGCCCACCCAGGACCAGGGTGGCCGGCCAGGTGTAGTCCGGGCCGGCAGGCGGCAGAGGCGGTGCGGCCGGTTCGATGATGGGGGCGATGTCACGTTGCGGATCAGGCATGGCGCGGATCAGGCATGGCCTTGCATGGCGTGAACCAGATCGTCGGTTTCACAGCCAATGTCCAGGTGCGTCACGCCAGCGCGGCGCAGGATGGAATCCATGCTGGCGCGGCGTTTCGCAAACTCGGCTGCGTGAAGCGCGCGCGCGGCAGCAGTGCCGGTATCCACCCAGACGATGCCGCCGCCGTGCATGTCCTGGAAACGGGCGAGGCCGACGTCGGGCAATTCGCGCTCGACCGGATCGCTGATGCGAATGGCCGTCAGGTCGGTGTGTTCGGCCAGGTGCGCGAGCGGCATTTCGTGCGCGGCAGCAAGCCAGGCGAAGTCGCTGACGAGCAGCAGCCGGGCGCCGCGCGGCAGCACCTCGGCCAGCCGCTGCAGGCGATTGGCTTCGTGCACGGCTTCGGCGGTTTCTTCCTGCAGCGGCGGGCAGGGCGCGGCAACTGCCCGAACCAGCTCGAGGATGCCGCCGCGGGCATGACGCGGCGGCAAGTCCAGGTCACGCACATCCCAGAGCGTGGCCCCCACCGCGGCATTGCGTTCTGCGGCGGCGAACGCCGCGAGTGCGGCCACGCGCGCAGCCTGCGCCACTTTCAGCCGGCAGCGCGTGCCGAAGCGCATGGCGGGCCCGCGATCGACGGCCACATGCAGCACTGGCTGGCGCTCCTCGCGGTAGGTCTTGACGTAGGGGTGGCCGAGCCTGGCCGTGATGCGCCAGTCCATGTCGCGCAGATCGTCGCCAACGCTGTAGGGGCGCGCTTCTTCGAAATCAAGGCCGCGTCCGAGCTTGGCCGAGGGCCAGTCGCCGGCATGATGGCCGTGCACCTCGCGCCGCACCGGCGCACGCGCCAGCCCTGCGGCCTGCATCGACAACGCGGCGATGTCCGCTGTGGAAAGCAGCGGGACATGAACCCGCGCATCGCCGTTAACATGCACTGCACCTGCCGGCGCAAGGCGCGCGCCGGCATGGGAAATGCGCTGCGCTGCCTGCAGCATGCGACTGCGCAGCGCTTGCAGCGAAGCCATCACGGCGCCGTAACGGCCGCAATCAGGCCGGCGATGAGTTCGTCACGGCTGAGTTTCTTGAGGCGAGCATCGAGGCTCAAGGTAATGCGGTGGCGCAGCGCGTCGGGGGCGATTTCGCGCACGTCGTCCGGCGTCACGTAATTGCGGCCGCGCAGGTAGGCCAGCGCCGAAGCGGCATGCGCCAGCGCCAGCGCGGCGCGTGGGCTCGCGCCCACTTCCGTCGCGCCGGCCCATTCCGGCCGCAGCCTGCCCGGATCGCGGCTGGCGCGCACCAGCGCGACGATATAAACCTCGATCGATTCGGCCAGATGCACTCGGCTCACTTCTTCACGCGCCGCGAGCACGGCATTCACGTCCAGAACCGTGGCCAGTTGCACGCGGCCGTCGGACAGGTGCAGGGTGCGGTCGCGGCGCAGGATTTCCAGTTCCTCGGCCTCGGCCGGATAGTCCAGCACGACATGCAGCAGGAAGCGGTCAAGCTGCGCTTCGGGCAAGGGATAGGTGCCCGCCTGCTCGATGGAGTTCTGCGTGGCCATGACCATGAACAGCTCAGGCAGGCTGCGGGTCTCGCCGCCCACGGTGATCTGTCGCTCCTGCATCGCTTCCAGAAGTGCGGACTGGACCTTGGCCGGCGCCCGGTTGATCTCGTCGGCGAGGATGATTTCGTTGAACAGCGGCCCTGGCGCGAAATGGAAACGCGACTCGCGCGGATCGTAGATATCTGTGCCGGTAAGGTCGCCGGGCAGCAGGTCGGGCGTGAACTGGAGACGGCGGAACTTCGCATGCACGGCGGCGGCAAGAGTCTTCACCGCGGTGGTCTTGGCGAGGCCCGGCAGGCCCTCGACCAGCACATGCCCACCTGCCAGCAAACCGACGACCAGCCGGTCGAGCAGTTTCTGCTGACCCACGACGACCGACGAAAGCGCCTGGCGCAGGGCCAGAATTTGAGGTTGATGCTGCATGGTTATTCAGTTTTGTTCAAGAAGTCATTCACTGGCCCCAATTGCCAGTATTGTTGCCCGTAACCCGCGCCACAAGCAGCCATATCTATCTACCAGGCGGGCTGGTAAAAACGGCCTCACTTCAGGCTTTTTCCCCCGCCACCACCAGCATCCCGCCCCAGGGCAAAAAAGCGGGGGTGATTTTTTCAAGACCCCGCGCCGTCCTGGTGCCGGCGGGCATGAAGATCGCCGAGCGCAGTTTCAGTCCGCGTACAGGCAAACCGGAAAAGAATTCGCGCGATTCGGCGGCGGTGTGCCAGCGTGCGCCGCGGTACGCCCCGCTGCCGCCTGC
>DAIMZB010000002.1:19121-47208 GCA_036734185.1 Thiobacillaceae bacterium
CCTTTTTGGCGGTACAGCAGGCTCGCGCGATTCAGCCAGCCGATGGCAAAACGGCGGCGCGCCACGCGCACGATCTCCGCCACGGCACGGCGCTCGTCCTCGACGAAGCACAGGGCGGCAATCGACAGCACGTGGTCGAAACTCGAGTCCGCAAAAGGCAGGCGCGCCGCATCTCCTTCCGCCCAGCGGATGGGCCGGTCGCTGCGCGCACGCGCATACGCCAGCCAGCCGGCATTGGGATCGAGGCCGGTGGCCTGCAGCCCCGCATCGGCGAAACGGCGCGTGAACCAGCCAGTGCCGCACCCCACGTCGAGCAGGCTGTCGCCGGGCTTTGCCGACAGCAGACGCGCCGCCAGATTGAATTCGGTCTCGCCGACCCAGCGGCCGCGCGGCGTGTCGTACCAGGCGTCGTAGTCGGCCGGACTGACTGCCGGGCGTGGGGAATCGGCAGGGGTGTCTGCGTTTGTTTTCATATGATTGGGCGCATCTTCCTCTCCCCTCAAGGGACTGGCAATAGCGATAAACGACCAGCCTGGGCGGCGGTTTCGGCACCAGAAAACCGCCCAAATGCGGCCGGCTGATGCAAAATGTACGCATTGCGCAACACCCTCCATCGGCTGCCCCATGCACAACACGCTTCCCCTCCTCCAGACCACGGATTTTCCGCCGCTTTGCCGCGGCAAGCTGACCACGCTTCAGGTCAACCTCGGCTATCGCTGCAACCAGAGCTGCCTGCACTGCCATGTCAACGCGGGCCCCAACCGCAGCGAAGCCATGAGCGACGAGATCATCGAGCTCGTTCCGCGCGTGCTGGCCGCGCGCGGCCTCACCACGCTGGACATCACCGGCGGCGCGCCGGAACTGCATCCGCGCTTCCGCTGGCTGGTCGAAGAAGCGCGCAGCCTGGGCGCGAAGGTGATCGACCGCTGCAACCTCACCATCCTGTCCGAGCCCGGCCAGGAAGTCCTGGCCGAATTCCTCGCTGCCCAGCGCGTGGAGATCGTCGCCTCACTGCCCTGCTACCTGGAACAGAACGTGGACGGCCAACGCGGCAAGGGCGTGTTCGAGCGCAGCATTGCGGGACTGGAGAGACTGAACCAGCTGGGCTACGGGCGCGAAGGCAGCGGCCTCGAACTGCACCTCGTCTATAACCCGCAGGGGCCCAGCCTGCCGCCGGCACAGGCAGGCCTGGAGGCTGCCTACAAGCGCGAACTGCAGTCGCGCTACGGCATCGTGTTCAACCGGCTCTATACCCTGGCCAACATGCCCATCCTGCGCTTCGGCAGCACGCTGGTATCCAGGGGGCAGTTCGCCGATTACATGCAGCTGCTGCGGTCCAGCCACAATCCCGCCAACCTCGATCAGGTGATGTGCCGCGAACTTGTCAGCGTGGATTGGCGCGGACGCCTGTACGACTGCGACTTCAACCAGATGCTGGGCATTCCGGCCGAGGCGCCCGCCACGCTCGCCGGCCTGCTTGAGCGGGACATCTCCGGCCAGCCAATCCGGGTCGCGGACCATTGCTACGGCTGCACCGCCGGCCAGGGCAGCAGCTGCGGCGGCGCGCTGGACGGCTAGGGCCGGGCGCTTGAAAGCCTGGAAAAAACCGCGTCGCTTCGAGCGCAACCTCGTGGTGATCGGCGCCGGCGCCGGCGGCCTGGTAACGGCTTATGTCGCTGCCGCGCTGAAAGCCAAAGTTACGCTGGTCGAGCAGCGCCGGATGGGCGGCGACTGCCTCAACACCGGCTGCGTGCCATCGAAGGCGCTGATCCGCTCAGCGAAATTTCTCTCGCACATCGCGCGCGCCAAGGAATTCGGCATCCGCGAAGCCCATGCCGAGTTCGATTTCGCGGAAATCATGGCGCGCGTGCAGAACGTCATAGAGACCATCGAGCCGCATGATTCCATCGAACGCTATGCCAGCCTTGGCGTCGAGGTGATCGAGGGATTCGCGAAAATCGCCACGCCCTGGGAGATCGAGATCGCGCGCAAGGACGGCGGCACGCAGAGGCTGACCACGCGCGGCATCGTGATTGCGGCAGGCGGCCGTCCGCTGGTGCCCGCCATTCCCGGCCTTGATGAGCTTGGCTACCTGACATCCGACACCGTCTGGCGCTTGCGCGAACTGCCGCGGCGTTTTCTGGTACTGGGCGGCGGCGCCATCGGCTGCGAACTGGCGCAGGCCTTCGCGCGTTTCGGCGCAAAAGTGACGCTGGTCCAGCAGGGACCACGCATCCTCAGCCGCGAGGACCCGCAAGTTTCCGAGCTCGTGGCGCAGCAGTTCACCGCCGAGGGCATCGCGGTGATGACCGGATGCACATCCAAAAGATTTCTGACCGAGGACGGCGAAAAGATCCTGATCGCCGATCACAACGGCAGCGAGGCGCGCATCCCCTTCGATGCCGTGCTGATCGCGGCCGGCCGCGCCGCCAATCTGGAAGGCTACGGGCTTGAGGAACTGGGCGTGAAAACAGCGCGCACGATCGTGACCAATGACTTCCTGCAGACCAATTACCCCAGCATCTACGCAGTGGGCGACGTCGCGGGCCCCTTCCAGTTCACGCATACGGCTGCGCACCAGGGCTGGCATGCGGCGGTCAATGCCCTCCTTGGCGGTCTCTGGGCGTTCAAGGCCGATTACACCGTGGTTCCTTTTGCCACGTTCACCGACCCGGAAATCGCGCGTGTCGGCCTAAACGAAACGGAAGCGAAGGAAAAAGGCATCGCCTTCGAGACGAGCCGCTACGAGCTGCGCGAGCTCGACCGCGCCATCGTCGACGGTGCGACCCAGGGCTTCGTCAAGGTGCTGACCGCGCCCAGGTCGGACAGAATCCTTGGCGTCACCCTGGTCGGTGAGCGTGCCGGCGAGCTCATCGCCGAATACGCGCTGGCGATGAGGCATGGCATCGGCCTGAATCGCGTGCTCGCCACGCTGCATGCCTACCCGACATTCGCAGAAGCCAACAAGTACGCCGCCGGCGTCTGGAAAAAAGCGCATGCGCCGCAGCGCCTGCTGCGCTGGCTCGAGCGTTTTCACGCCTGGCGACGGGGATGAAGCTTTCCGTCGTCATGCCGGTGCTGAACGAGGCGGGCCACCTCGCCCGCTCGCTGCAGGTGCTGCAGCGGCTCAGGCAGGACGGTGTCGAAGTCATCGTGGCCGACGGCGGCAGCACCGACAATACGGCAGCGCTTGCACGCCCCCTCGCCGACCATCTCGTGCACGCGCCGCGCGGCCGTGCGCTGCAGATGAACGCAGGCGCGCAAGCGGCCCGCGGAGAGGTTCTTCTGTTTCTGCATGCGGACACGCGCCTGCCCGACGATGCGCCCGCCCGCATCGAACAGGCCATGCAGCACCATGCCTGGGGGCGCTTCGACGTGTCGATCGAGGGCCGTTCGCACTGGCTGCCTGTCGTGGCGGCAATGATGAACCTGCGCTCGCGCGCGACCGGCATTGCCACCGGTGACCAGGCCATGTTCGTAAGCCGGGCTGCATTCGAGGCGGCAGGCGGGTTTCCCGAACAGCCGCTGATGGAGGACATCGAATTGTCCAGGCGCCTCAAGCGCGTCGGCCGGCCGGCCTGCCTGCGCGCCCGCGCCTTCACTTCCGGCCGGCGCTGGGACCGGCACGGCGCGTGGCGCACCATCCTGTTCATGTGGCGGCTGCGCTTCGATTACTGGCGCGGCGTGCCGGCTGCGCAACTGGCGGCACGCTATTATCCGGGCGCATGAAACCCGTCCGCATCATCGTCTTCGCCAAGGCGCCGGTGGCAGGCTCGGCCAAGACCCGGCTGATCCCGGCGCTGGGCGCGGCCGGCGCGGCCAGGCTGGCAAGGCGCATGCTCGAACTCGCACTAGTTCAGGCGCTCGCCGCACGAACCGGGCCGGTGGAACTGTGCATGAGCCCCGCGCCGGATGCGCCTGACTGGGACGGCCTTCCGCTTCCAGCCGGCATCGAAACCAGCTGCCAGGGCGAGGGCGATCTCGGCGAACGCATGGCGCGCGCGGCGCGGCGCAGCCTTGACCAGGGCGAACCCGTATTGCTGACCGGCACCGACTGCCCCGACCTCACCGCAGAGCGGCTGCGCGCAGCGGCGGCACAGCTCGAAGAATACGACGCTGCGCTCTATCCCGCCCTGGATGGGGGCTATCCGCTGCTCGGACTGCGCGCATTCGACGCCCATCTTTTTTCGGACATCCCCTGGAGCACTTCGAGCGTCGCGCGCCTCACCCTCGAGCGGCTGGCGCAATCGGGCTGGCGGACCTGGGTGGGCGACGTCCTGCGTGATATCGACGAACCCGGCGACCTTGTGCACCTCTCCCCTGAGATAATGCACGCACTCAGCGCCTGAATCATCATGACCACGACCCCCCACAGTTTCCCGCTTCATGGCCCCGGATTGCGCGGCGCACGCCGCCCGCGCGTGGCCATCGTCGGACGCGGCGGCAGCGGCAAGCACAGCATTTTCCGCGCAGCCTCCAGCACCGTCACGCAGTACGACCGGCTTGCCGGCATCGGCCCGGCCTACGAGGAGTGCCTGGTCGAGGTCGGCATCGACCAGATATCGCTGGTCCTGCTGCCGGCAGTCGACAGCTTCCATCATCTGGACGACACCACGTCCGTGGTCCTGAAATACCTGCTGTGGGGCGACCGCTGGCCCGATATCGCGCGTCATGAAGCGCATCAGCCCGAGAGCGATTTCGCCGCGCCCGACCTGCTGCTGATGGTGATGGATGCCACCGCGCTCGAGCGCGACCTGGAGCTCGCGCTGGAGCTGATGCAGCTTGGCAGGCCCATGGTGTTCGCCCTCAATCGCATGGACGAGGCGCGCGCCAGGCGCCGCTTCATCAACGTTCGGGCGCTCTCGGCAAAGCTGGGAGCACCCGTGGTCACGACGGTGGCGCACATGGGCATCGGCCTCGCCGATCTTTTTTCCACCGTGGTGCGCACCGCGCGCGAGCCGGGCTCGGCACACAAGCACCTTCCCGACTGCATGCCAAGCTCGCACATCAGACGGCAGCTTGAACCAATCGCGGCGATCTCGCACACGCCAGCCGTGGCCGCCGCGTTTTCCGTTCCGGAGTCGCTGCTGACGCTGCAGTTGGCGGAGAACGACGGCTATTTCACTCAGGAGTTGCAGGCGCATTTCCCCGACCAGTACACCGCGCTGCTGGCTGCGCGCGCCGCGGCGAACGCAGCCTTGCCGCGGCCGCTGGACGAAGAAATCCATGCCGACCGCTATCATCGCGCCGCGCTCTGCCATGAAGAAGCGAGTCATCCCGGCGGAGAAGGCGCGCTACCGGGGTGGCAGCGCTGGGCGGATGAACTGTTCCTGCACCCGCGCTGGGGCTTTGTCGGCAGCCTGGCAATCTTCGCGCTGGTACTGTTCTTCGTGTTCGAGGTGAGCGCGTATCTCGACGGGCTGACCGTGGCGCGCCTGGTTAAATGGATGGAGGCGTGGCAACCGGCCGACCTCACCGGCGTGCTTGCCCGGGCGGTGGCGGACGGGCTCATCGGGCTCGCCGGCATCGTCATCCCCTACATGATCCCACTGGTGCTGCTGCTGGTATGGCTGGAAGAATCCGGCATCATGCACCGGGTAGCGTTCGTGGTCGACCGCGGCTTCCACCGCCTCGGCCTGCACGGCGGAGTTGCCCTGCCCTTTCTCATGGGCCTGGGCTGCAACGTGCCGGCACTGGCCGCGACCGCAGCAGTCACCAAGGGCCGCGATCGAACGGTGGCTTCGCTGCTCATCACCTTCCTGCCCTGCTCGGCGCGCTCCGCCATCATTCTGGCCGTGGGAGGGAAATATCTCGGCGGCCTCGGCGTGTTCGCGCTGTTCATCCTCGCGCCCATCGTGGTCAGCCTGGTCGGCAAGCTCCTGAAACGGCGCTACCCGGAGACCACGCCCGGCATGATCCAGGAAATACCCGACTACGCCATGCCCACCCTGCGGGCGCTGCTGGCCAACACCTGGGAGCGCAGCCGCGACATCGTCACCATCGTGCTGCCGCTGCTGGTCGCCGGCAGCGTGCTATTGGCGCTGCTGAATTACTACGGCGCCGATACCTGGATCAACCTCGCGCTCATGCCAGTGACGACCTGGTGGCTGGGGCTGCCGCTCGCGCTGGGCGTGCCCATCCTGTTCGGGGTGCTGCGCAAGGAGCTGTCGCTTCTGATGGTGTTCCAGGCGCTTGGAACGCAGGAACTTGCCGGCGTGCTGGACAGCACGCAGATCGCCACCTTCCTGGCGTTCCTGATTTTTTACGTGCCCTGCGTGTCCACCTTCGCCATGATGCTGAAGCTGCTCGGCCGGCGCGATGCGTTGTACTCGGTCGCGCTATCCATCGGCGTCGCGCTGATCGTCGCTGCTGCAGTGCGCTGGCCGATGGTACTGACAGGCTGGCTGCTCTAGCACTGGAACGCGTGCATGCACTGCGCCCTGGCTTTTTATTGGGCGCTTTTTACCGGCCAGCCTTTCGCGCGCCAGGCAGTCATGCCGCCCTCGATCACCTGGGCATCGCTGAAGCCGGCCTCGTCCAGCAGGCGCGCCGCCTTGGCAGAGCGCCGGTCGGTGCGGCACAGGATGCGAATCGGGCGTGCCTTGTGCGGCTCCAGTTCGGCGAGGCGCGTGGGCAGCTCTTCCAGCGGCACGTTGCGGGCGCCGGCGATGTAACCCATCTCGCCGTTGTATTCACCGGCAGAGCGCACATCGAGCATCAGCACGTCCTCGCCGGCATCGAGCTGCCGTTTCAGCGCATCGACCCCGAGCATCGGTTTTTCGCGCAGCTTGCGCACCAGGCTTGGCAGGAAGGCTACCGTGCCCAGCAGGGCGAGCGCGATGGAAATGTTTCGAATCGTGCCGTCCCCGCCGCCCAGTGCTTCGCGCCCCGCATAACCCAGCCAGGTGTAGGCAATGGCGCCCGGCAGCATGAATATCCAGCTCGCGACGACGTAGGTGAAAAATGAAATGCGCGTGAGGCCCAGCGCATAGTTCAGCAAGTTGAATGGAAACACCGGCACCAGCCGCACGAAGGCGACAAAGCGCCAGCCTTCCGAGCTCACGCCTTCGTTGAGGCGCTGCAAGCGCGTTCCCGAACGGCGCGACACCCAGTCCGCGCCGAGATAGCGCGCTATGAGGAAAGATAGCGCCGCGCCAATCGTGGCCCCGGTCAGATTCCACAGCGTGCCCCAGACCGGGCCGAAGAGCGCACCGCCGGCCAGCGTCAGCACCGAGCCCGGCAGGAACAGCACCGTGGCCAGCGCATAAATTGCCATGAACACCAGGGGCGCGCCTGCGCCCGCATTGGCGACCCATGCCTGCAGCGCATCCGCGTCGAAATTGCCGCGCATGGCGATCGCCGCGGCCAGGCCGCCCAACAGAATCAGCGCCAGCACGGCGCGCAATACTTTCTTGCCCATCACTTGTTTCCTTCGCCAAAGCTGCGGCGGTTGATGACGTAATCCGTGACCTCGCCCCTGAACGGCAGCCACAACATGCCATCCAGGCGGTCGACCTCGCGCGGGTTGGCGTAATCGCGAATGCCGATGGCCATGGCGGTGTGGCCGCCGCGCGGCTGCTCGCGATAAGTGCCGAACAGGCGATCCCACCAGGTCAGGTTGAAACCGAAGTTCGAGTTGGTTTCATCGTCTTCGGTCGAATGGTGCACGCGGTGCATGTCGGGCGTGACCACGATCCAGCGCAGCATGCGGTCGACGGCCGCGGGCAGGCGAATGTTGCCGTGGTTGAACATCGCGGTGGCGTTGAGCAGCACCTCGAAGATCACCACCGCGACCACTGGCGGACCCAGTACGACAAGGGTCGCAAACTTGATCAGCATGGACAGGATGATTTCGATGGGATGGAAGCGGGCACCGGTCGTCACGTCATAGTCGAGGTCGGCATGGTGCACGCGGTGCAGCCGCCACAGCACCGGCACGGCATGGACCATGACATGCTGCAGCCAGATCACGAAATCCATTGCGATCACCGCGACCGGCACGGCCACCCAGAACGGCACCTGGAAATGGTTGAGCAAACCCCAGCCGTTCTCCGCGCAAAAGGCGGCCACGCCAACGGCGGCCAGCGGGAACAGCAGCCGCACCAGCACGGTGTTGAACACGACCAGGCCAATATTGCTGGCCCAGCGGTATGCCTTGGATACGACCAGCGCCCTCCTGGGCGCCACGACTTCCCAGAGCGCGACCACTGCGAACGTGCCCAGGAAAAAACTCAGCCGGATCGCAGGCTCATTGGCCTGGATGAATTGTTCGAAACTCATGTGTCTCTCTCCGCTAATAAAAAATTATTAACCGTGAATCCCGTCAAACTTCCACCGGAAGGCCGTGCGCGCGCCATTCGGCCACCCCTTCCTCAAACCGGATCGCCTTGAATCCCTTCTTGTTCAGAAGCTCTGCTGCTTCCACCGCCATGAGACAAAGCGGGCCGCGGCAATAGGCGACAATGGGCTTGTCGCGTGGCAACTCCGCCAGCCGTTTCTTCAACTCGTCCAGCGGCATCGACTGGGCATACGGCAGATGGCCTGCGGCGTACTCGCTCGGCGGACGCACATCCAGGACCATCACCTCGCCGCTGCGCGCGCGCGCCAGCAATTCCTTGCTGCCCAGCGGCTTCAGCTCATTCGGGTGTTCAGTCAGCCGGGCCAGCGCGGCCTGCATATCCAGGAGCCGCTCCTCTGCCAATGTATGGATCGCCACCCAGAAGTCGGCAACGGAATTGCCGGTCAGCCGGTAAAAGACGTTCTTGCCTTCCTTGCGCGCTTCCACCAGATGAGCCATCCGCAGTTCCTTGAGATGGGCGCTGGCAAGCTTCACCGATATGCCCGCCTCGGCGGCCAGGCGTTCGACCGGTTTCTCGCCCTGGCATAGGACATCGATCAGCTCCAGCCGCTTAGGGCTGCACACGGCCTTGCCAATGCGGGCCACCTGCGCATATAGCGCATCCTTGACCTGCCTGCCCGAACTTTTTTCTTGCCTTCCTGAAGTTTTCATACAATACTCCAATGAACGTTAGAATGTTAGCACAACCCCTGATCATCAGGTCAAGCCTTTTTTGAAAGGAGAACGTCATGGGTTCACTCGCCATCCTGGCCGGCCTTGCGACCGGCCTCGTGCTTGGGCTGTTCGGCTCCGGCGGCTCGATCATCGCCTTGCCCGCGCTGCTCTACCTGCTGCACGTGGAGCCGAAATCGGCCATTGCCATGAGCCTTGGCGTGGTGGCGATTACCGCGACTGTAACGGCCGCGGACAACTGGCGCCGCGGCCTGGTCGATGGGAAAGTGGCGCTGGTGTTCGGCGCATTTGGCGTGGCCGGCACCTTCGCCGGCGCCCGCCTGGGGCTGCTGACTCCCGTGGCGATCCAGCTCGGGCTGTTCGCGCTGGTGATGTATGCTGCGGCCTGGCGCATGCTGCGTCCGGTCAGGCTGCTGGTGCCGGCCGCCGGCAGCACCGCCAGGCCGGACGGCGGTGCTGCCGTGATGGGCGGCTGCCAGGATTTTTTCTCGCCCTGCATGGGCCACATCGCCTTGCATGGCATCGGCGTCGGCCTTCTCACCGGACTGGTGGGCGTGGGTGGCGGTTTCCTGATCGTGCCAGCGCTGGTCCTGCTTTCAGGCATCCCGATGAAAACGGCGGTAGGGACCTCGCTCGCCATCGTCGCAGCCAAGTCCTATGCGGGCTTTGCCGGCTACATGGGCGGCGTGACAATCGACTGGGCGCTGATGGGCGGCTTCACGGCCGTGACGATCGTCGGCAGCTTTGTGGGCGCGCATTTTTCCACTCGCATCTCCCAGGAAGCGCTGAAGAAATCGTTCGCCTGGTTTCTGGTGGTGGTCGCCACCTATATCTTGTTCAAAAACGTGATAGGAGCTTGATGTGACATTGAAGGTGCAAGTCATTTCCCAGCAGCCCCCAGGCGGGCGCTGCGCCTTGTATGCCGGCTACGCCGATGCGCTCGCGCGCCAGTTCGGCATCGAAACGGAAATCGTCTACAGCGAAACCCGCAGCGCACATGGCGAAGGCTTCCCCAGCCTGTGGCTGAACGGGGTGGCGCTGCAGCCGGAAGACGGGCTGATCCTGATGCCTGCCGACATCACGGCCGCCCTCGCCGGGCAGGGCATTGCCGAAAGCGAGATGGCGGCACTATCCCAGGCCCTGGATGCCCCCCTGGAGCGCATGATGGAGCAGGCCAAACCCAGCCCGGGCTGAGGCATGAATCACGGGCGCCGGCGTTAACATTAGGGTTTACCTACACGCCGGCATACCTGCCATGCACCCGATCGCCACCACCGTACTGCTGCTCGCGCTGAGCAACGTTTTCATGACTTTCGCCTGGTATGCCCACCTCAGGGAACTGGGCCACAAGCCCTGGATCGTCGCCGCCCTGGTCAGTTGGGGAATCGCGCTGTTCGAATACCTGCTGCAGGTGCCGGGCAACCGCATCGGCTATACGGTGCTGTCCGTCGCTCAGCTCAAGATCCTGCAGGAGGCCGTCACGCTCACGGTGTTCGTGCCCTTTGCGCTGCTGTACCTGAAAGAGCCGCTGAAGCTCGATTACCTGTGGGCGGGCCTGTGCATCCTAGCCGCGGTGTATTTCATTTTCCGCAGCGAGCTTGCCGGCGCCTGATCGCCACGCCTGCAGACACGCTAGATTCAGGCTTGCTGCTCTATTCGGAAGGTTTGGTGGTGTTCTGCTGCGCCTTGAGCTTTCGCCACAATGAAGCGCGGTTGATGCCGAGAATCTGCGCGGCTGCCGTCTGGTTGCCGTTCACCTCCTCCAGCACGCGCCGGATATACTCGCGCTCCTGCTCGTCCAGCGTCGGCAGACGCTCGCCCACCTTGCGGTAGCTGAAGCGCTCGGCTTTCTGCAGATGCTCGGGCAGGTGCGCCATTTCAATGATGTCGCCATGCGCCATCGCGGTGCCGCGCTCGATGAGGTTTTCCAGTTCCCGCACGTTGCCCGGGAAGGAATATTGCATCAGCGCCGCCAGCACCCCGTCGGAAACCCGGCTTACCGGCTTTTTCATCCGGCCTGCATATTTGAGCAGGAAATATTGCGCAAGCAGCGGGATGTCGCCGCGCCGCTGCGCAAGCGGCGGGATGTGCAGGTTGACGACATTCAGCCGGAAGTAAAGATCGTCGCGGAAGCTTCCCTGCCTGACGGACTGCTCCATGTCGCGGTTGGTGGCGGCGATGATGCGCACATCGCACTTTACCGGCCGCGTGCCGCCGACCCGGAGCACCTCCTTTTCCTGTAGCACGCGCAAAAGCTTGACCTGCATGGAAGGCGCCATTTCGGTAACTTCGTCCAGGAACAGCGTGCCGCCCGCGCTGACTTCGATCAACCCGCGCTTCAGCGCAGTGGCGCCCGTGAACGCGCCCTTCTCATGACCGAAAAGTTCATTCGCCAGCAGCTGCTCATTGAAGGCGCCGCAGTTTATTGCGACATAGGGGCCGTCGCGGCGCAGGCTGTGCTTGTGCAGGTATTTAGCGAATAGTTCCTTCCCCGTGCCGCTCTCGCCGGTGATGAGCACGCTGCAGTCAGTCGGTGCGATCTGCCGAGCGATATCCAGCAGCCGCTGTATGCCGGGGTCCTGCGTCATGATGCTATCCGCGTCCCGGTAGCGTTCGACTTCGCGTTGCAGCGCCTGGTTCTCCCGGCGCAGGCGCACCTTCTCCAGCGCCTCGGCCACGACCTTGCGCACTTCGTCGAGCCGAAACGGCTTGGCGATGTAATAGAACGCACCGTGCTTCAGCGCCTGCACGGCAGACTCGGCGGTAGCGTAGGCCGTGATGAAAATGACCTCGGCGTCCGGCTGCAGCTCGCGGCTTCTTTTCAGCACGTCCATACCGTTCACGCCTTCCATGCGAAGATCGGTCAGCACGACGTCGAAAGGCTCACTTTCCAAGTGCTTCACGCCCTCGGCACCGCTCTGGCTGGCAACGACGCGATATCCCTGTCGCTCCATGACATGCTGAAGATTGCTCAGGGCAATCTCTTCGTCGTCGATGATCAAAAGCCGTGCGTCCATCTTCACTCCGTTTCCATCCTTGCCGGCAGCCGAATTCGGAAAACCGTACCCTCGCCCGGTGTGCTTTGTACGGCAATGCAGCCGCCATGCTCATCCACGATTTCGTACACCACGAACAGGCCAAGGCCCATGCCATGCCCGACTTCCTTGGTGGTGAAGAAGGGATCGAATATGCGCGGGAGAATATCCGGTGCGATCCCCGGCCCGTTATCCGCGATGCTGATTTCAACGATCTCGCCCGGGGTCTCGCAGCCCGAGCCGAGGGCCGTGCCTTCCGGCGGCGCGCTGACATTCGTCGATTGCGCGGAAATCAGTATCTGGCCGTCCGCTCCCACGCCCTCAAGCGCATTGCGAATCAGGTTGACCATGACTTGCTGCAGCCGCTGCGCGTCGGCCGGCACCCTGAGGTCTTCGCTGATGGAAAGCTTGACCACGGATTTCGCGGAAACCTCGCCGCGCACAAAGCCCACGGTTTGCGCCACCAGCGCGCGCAGCGGCACCCACTCTTTTTGAAAAGCTTTCTCGCGCGAAAAATCCAGCAGCGAACGCACGATGTGGCGGGCGCGCTCGGTCTGCTGGTCGATGTGCTCCAGATAGCGCTTTTGCGTGGCCGGGTCGTGCTCGCCGACTTCTTCATGCAGGATCTGGCAGGAAGTCGAAATGTTGGAAAGGGGGTTGTTCAGCTCATGCGCCACCCCGGAAAGCATGGTGCCCAGCGAGGCCAGCCGCTCGGAACGCATGAGCGATTTCTGCCTGAGGTCGAGTTCCTTGAGCATGTGATTGAAGGCCGAGATGATGGAAATGATCTCGCGATCACTCGATGGCGCAGACAGGGTTTCGCGGCGGTTGGAAATAATGGCCTCGACGCTGGATTCCATTTCCTTCAATGGCCTGACCACCCGCTGCGACAGCACGCGCCCGATGGCGACGATCAACAGCGCCATGCAGAAAATCACAGCCAGCAGCATGGTCTGAAAATTGGCCAGCGTGGACTGAATCTGCTGGCGCTCGGACGCGGCAATCTCCCTGGCTCCCCTGACCACTTCCTGGCCCAGGTTGCGGATGCGGGGCTCGAGCTTCTCCATTTGCGCCGGAACCGATTCCGCCGCGGGTAATTCCGACATGGCCGACTGGTACGCATTCAGCCGTGCATCCAGATCGCTCAGCCGCGCACGCGGCACGATCGCCAGATAATCGGTTTCGTTCGCGCTCAACAACTGGCGGGCCAGCTCGATGTAGCGCGCGTTTTCCTCGCGGTCGGCAGCCTGGTGATACAGGAAATAATTGCGTTCGAAGCGGCGTATCTCCAGCACGGTATCGAACAGATCGGTTGCTCGCTGGCCGAGCACCACCCTGGACTCCAGCGTGCGCAATTCCCCCACGAAAAACAGGGAAGCCACCAGAATGATCCCGGCAATGGCGTAATACCCGAGGGTGATTTTTCCCTGCAGGGAGTGCCGCAGCAAAGGGAAAGCGGACTGACGCCCCATGACGGATGCCCTTCTATCGGACACAACAAAATAGTTGCATTTTTATACACACAGTATTAAAAAACAACACCCCCACAAAAAATCGATATAGTCATTAATATTCAATTAGTTAAACAAAACCTCACACACAAAACGCTGCGAAATACGACACCTTAGTCAGGCTCAATCTCAGCAGACAACAAACAATTTTCATTAAATACAAACAGTTACATATCTGGCACACAAACTGCAACATGTGTAGCGTCACAACTACATCGACTCGATCGCACCATGAACGCAATCATTCAAACTGGAAAAACGCTCCTCAAGGCCATGGCTTTTGCCAATGCCGGAAACGAAAGCGAGTGCATGGCACTGCTTCGTCAGCTCGACGAGGCCAATGCGCACGCAGACCGCCAAGCCAAGAAAAATGACCTGCCCCCGGGAATTTCAGGACGCTGCAGCATTTCGGCCCCCCACCCTGCCCAGCCAGCGCTGTAAGCAGCTGGATGCCCGCAAGTTGAAACCCGGCCGGGGACCAAAAGAATGGATTTGTTTCTGGAATTCAAGACCGATGCCATGGCGCTGGCCATCAGCCTGGCCTTCGTCGCTTCCTATTACTACTTCCTCCTGCTGAAGGTGCGAAGCAACCCCACCTACAGTATCCACGGCGTGAACGCCCTGGCACGCAGGCTATGGGTTGAAAACATCATGCGCAATCCGTCCAAGGACGTGATGGCAGTGCAGACTTTGCGCAATTTTGTAATGGGCGCATCCTTGATGGCCTCGACCGCCGCGCTGCTGATCATTGGCACGCTGACCCTCTCGGGTCAGGCAGACAACATCGCCAACAGCTGGCATGTCCTGAATGACGCAGGCGTCCACTCCATCCACCTGTGGACGGTCAAGGTATTGTTCCTGCTGGTGGATTTCATTGTCGCCTTTTTTTCTTTTGCGATGTCGGTGCGCCTTGCCAACCACGTCGTATTCATGGTGAACGTCCCCGAGCATGACGCGCACCACAACCTCTCACCCAGGGCTGTCGCACGGCGCCTGCACCGCGCAGGCAACATGTTCGCCATCGGCATGCGCGCCTTCTTCTTTGCCGTGCCCCTGGTCTTCTGGCTCTTCGGCCCTTATTACCTGCTGGTTGCCTCGATTGGCCTTGTTGTCGCGCTTTACCGCCTGGATCGAAGCGAACCTGAAGAGGCACAAGAAACGGTTGCAGCGCCTGCCGCAAGAAGCAGGCCCGTCATTGCGATGCCAGCCAAGTTTGCCAGCAGGGAAACCGGAGCGACTCCGGCCCAACTTTCCGCCTCGCCCCAGTTGGGGCGTTCAAGCTAGCCTGCGGCTGGCTGCCCCCTCGCGGAGGCGAGGGGTCTTTTTATTTGGTGGCGAGACGATCGTCTTCGCTCACGAACCATTTCAGTTTGTGGTGCAGGCTGACGACATTGCCGACAATGATGAGGGTGGGCGGCTTGAGCTGGGCTTCAACAGCCAGCGTGGGCAACGTTTCCAGGGTGCCAGTCACGACGCGCTGGTGCGGCGTGGTGCCCTGTTGCACGATGGCCGCCGGCGTTTGCGGCGACAGCCCGTGCTTGACCAACTCCTGGGCAAGCACCGGCAGGCCCTGCAGGCCCATGTAGATGACGATGGTCTGGTTGGGCTTGGCCATCGCATCCCAATCCAGATTGGGACTGTCGTCCTTGAGGTGCCCGGTGACAAAAGTGACCGACTGCGCGTAATCGCGGTGCGTCAGCGGAATACCCGCATACGAAGCCACGCCAGCCGCTGCGGTAATGCCGGGCACCACCTGGAACGGGACGCCGTGATCGACCAGGGTCTCGATCTCTTCGCCGCCGCGGCCAAAAATGAACGGGTCGCCGCCCTTCAGGCGCAGCACGCGCTTGCCTTCCTTGGCAAGGCGCACCAGCATCATGTTGATGTCTTCCTGCGGCACGGCGTGATTCGCGCGCTTCTTGCCCACGTAAATGCGCTCGGCATCGCGCCGGCACATCTCCAGGATGGGGTCGCTGACCAGGTTGTCGTGCACCACGACATCGGCCTGCTGCATCAGGCGCAGGGCGCGGAAAGTCAGCAGGTCGGGATTGCCCGGGCCTGCACCGACGAGATAGACCTCGCCCTGCGGCGCCTCGTCCCTTTCTGCGTCCAGCGTACGCTGCAGGAGCCTTGCGGCATCGTCCTCCTTGCCGGAGAACACCAGTTCCGCCACCGGGCCCTGCAAAACCTTTTCCCAGAAAATGCGGCGCATGGGGGCATGGCTGAACTTGGCCTTGACCTTTTCGCGGAAACTTTCGGCCAGATAGGCAAGGCGTCCATAGCTGGCAGGAATCAGGGTCTCGAGCCGAGCGCGCAGCAGCCTCGCAAGCACGGGCGAAGCGCCGCCGGTGCCGATCGCAACGATCATGGGCGAGCGGTCCAGGATGGCAGGCAGCACGAAGCTGCACATCGACGGTTTGTCCACCACGTTGACCGGCAGATGGCGCGCGCGCGCAGCCTCGAAAACCCGGGCGTCAATGGCGTCGTCCTCGGCCGCGCCGATGACAAGCTCCACTCCTTCCAGCAACGCTGCATCGAAGGCAGCGCGCTTGTGGCTGATGCGATCCTGCTCCTTGATCTCTGCAAAGGCGTGGGCCAGATCGCCGTCATGCACAACGCGCACGGCGGCGCCGGCATTCACCAGCATGGCGGATTTGCGCGCGGCCGTTTCGCCGCCGCCGACGACGAGGCAGGTCTTGCCGCGCAGATCGAGGAAAAGGGGAAGGAAGTTCATGCTTTTAATGTGTTTTCATTGCCTCGCATCAGCAAAGGCGATTGACACGGAGGCCTCAGGGTGAGGCGCAGGAGCCTCCCGCCTCGCCCTGCCGCCCGCGGACAGGAATTTACTTAACGGCTGCCGCAGCCGCCGGAACCGCAGCCGCCGGAACCGCAGCCGCCGGAACCGCAACCGCCGCCGCCACCACTGGAGCCGCAACCGCCGCCACCCGTGGCCGGGCCGGCGTCGTTCGGGTTCATGAACACGAACAACGGCTGGCCGTTTTCCTCGACAAAATCGACAGTCACGCCATCCAGCAGATCGGCGCTGTGCTCGTTGATGAGCAGCGTGATGCCTTCGACGACGACGCTCTTGTCGTTTTCGCGCTCATTGTCCATGCCCATGGCGTATTCGATGGAGCCGTCAAACGCGCGGCGCGCGGCGATACGAAGCGCCAGGCCCTCAAAAGAGGCCTCGGGCGGAATGGCCGACTGGATCTGGTGCACAGCGGCGGGGGTCAGGGTAAGCATGATTTCTCCTAGTCAAAAATTCAGGCAGCAGCCAGTTTACTGTCAGAGCCAGCGGAATTGGGCCCTGTGGATTTGCACTTATCTACCAGGGCCAGAAAGCGGTTCACCCAGGAAAAACACCGGGTGGAACGCAAATGCGTGTACGAGGCCAGGAGATTGCGATGAACGAGTCCGTCACGCTTGCCGTCGATGCCATAACCGCGCAGCACTTCGTAGGCATAAGTGAGGCCTTCAGGCAGATTCTCAAGGCTTGAGTAATGGAATTCGTGGGCATGGATGTCGGCTTCCGGCTTGCCGTCCGTCCACGGGCTGGCGCCGGTCTCCTTGAGTCGCACGTATCCGCGGCCGACAGGCCGGTCATGCATGACGACGTCGCCCGGAATCACCCCGGCCATGGCATGGGTGCGGCCTTTCCAGCTCATGCTGCGGGCCAGATACATGAGCCCGCCGCACTCGGCGTAGGCCGGCAGGCCGTTGTCGATCGCCTGTTTGACCTCGCCGCGCAGGCTGGCGTTGGCTTCAAGCTCTGTCATGAAGGACTCGGGGAAACCGCCGCCGATGATGAGGCCGTCGACCGGCGGCAAATGCCGGTCTCGCATGGCATCGATGGGAACCAGTTCCGCCCCGCCCTCGCGCAGCGCCTGCAGATCATCTTCATAGTAAAAACCGAAGGCGGCATCGCGCATGATGCCCACGCGCAATTTGCGGACGGCCGGCGCCGGGGCCGGCATGACCCGTTCGGGCTGCGGCTGCCCCTGCGTCAGCGCCAGCAGCTTGTCGAGGTCGACCTGCTCATTCACGCGTCCTGCAATCTGGCCGATCTGCGCACTGGCTTCGCCGGCCTCGTTGCTGGGAATCAGGCCGAGATGGCGCTCCAGGATCTGCATACCGGCCTCGTGCTGCACGGCGCCGATCACCGGTACATCGGTATAGTGCTCGATCACCGCGCGCAGTTTGCTTTCATGGCGGCTGCCGCCAAGCTGGTTGAGAATGACGCCGGCAATGCGGATGTCCTTGTCGAAGGCCTGGTAACCCAGAATCAGGGGCGCCACACCGCGCGTCATGCCGCGCGCATCAATCACCAAGACCACCGGAATGCCCAGCAATTTGGCCAGCGCGGCATTGCTGTTGCTGCCGTCGAGGTCGAGCCCGTCATACAGTCCCTTGTTGCCCTCGACCAGCGCCACGTCGGCATTGGCTGCCTGGGTCTCGAATACCTCGCACACTTCATCGCGGCCCATGAGGTAGAAATCCAGGTTGTGGCATGGGCGATGGCTCGCGCGCGTCAGCCACATGGGGTCGATGTAGTCGGGGCCCTTCTTGTAGGGTTGCACATTGAGCCCTCGCTCGCTGAGCGCCGCGCACAAGCCGATGCTCAGGGTGGTCTTCCCGGAGGACTTGTGTGCGGCAGAAATCAGAAAGCGCGATTGCATCAGGAAATCAAATCAGGAATTCAAACCCTAGAAGGCAAACAAGGGCGCTCACGCGCCCTTTGTCTGCATGTACAGCCGGGCTGCCCGGCACCCTTATTTCTTGGCGTGCGGATCGGCCACGGCATCTGCCAGGCTTTCGGGCAGGATGCGCAGGATCTTCACCGCGAACACCACCATGGCCAGCGCGATGGCAAATCCGCCGATGCCCAGCATCCACTCCCAGTGGCTGGGGGCATAGGCATGAATCTCGCCGTCGAAGAAGCTGCTCTTCTCGGTAAACCCGGGGAACAGCTGCAGCGGGAACGCCTGGCCGCCGACGATGGTGACATACATCTGGGCCAGTGCGCCCAGCACGATCATCACGGAAGACACCACCAGCACGGTGCGGCTGGAACGGGTATTGGGCGCAACCATCAGGATGAAGGGGATCGCATAGCCGATCACGACCTGGCCCAGCCAGAACAGCGTGGTATAGATACCGCCATCGGCCAGAATGAAGCGCTCGAAATCCCACTGTTTGGCGTAATAGAGGTTGGTCAGGTGGTAGACCAGCGTCATGTAGAAGGAAGCGGCGATGAAAATCACCAGCATGTTCTTCAGGCGGCGCAGGACTTCATCGCCGAGCGCACGCTGTCCCCAGGTGTAGGCGGCCATGAGCACCAGCACATAGATCGCGGTGCCATAGAGCAGCGAGAACACAATAAACTTGGGGGCCAGCAGCGCGGTGCCATAAGCTTGGCGCGCGACCAGGAAGCCGAAAATCAGGCCGGTGCCGGTGGTCAGGATCAGACGCCAGGTGAAGGCGGCCACGCCCGCTGCCTTGTTGAAGCCCTTGACGGTCTTGTCCATCATGGTCCACAGGTAGGCGGCGGAGAAGCCAATGAAGCCGCTGTACAGCACCACGTTCCAGGAGAACACCGAGGTGGGGTTCACTTCCCAGGCGGTGATGATGGCGCGGTCGGCGCGGCCAAGGTCCAGCATCAGCACGGCCAGGCCGCCGATCAGCAGCGCGATGGCCAGCAGGGCGGACAGCGGCGCCAGCGGCTTGTAGATTTTCTTGTCGAACACAGTGGCGACAGAAGCCACGTTGAGCGCGCCAGAGGCAGCCACAACAAGAAACACGGCGAACACGTGCGGCAGGCCCCAGACGATCTGGTTGTTCATGCCGGTAATGATGTGGCCGTGGTGCTCCATGTTGTAGGCGGCGAACAGGCCGACCAGGATCAGGGCGCCCAGGCCGCCTAGCAGCGCCCAGTAACCGGCGCTTTTGCCTTCGATTTCGCGGTTGATGATTTGCATGGATCAGATCCCCGTGTAGCGAACGCCGGTATTCAGGCCGAGGTCGGCGCGAATTTCCTTGCTGGCATAGGTAGCCAGGCGCTTGGCGATTTCGCTGTTGGCATCGTTCAGGTCGCCGAACAGGATGGCCTGTTCGGGGCAGGCCTGCGCACAGGCCGTTGTGTTGTCGCCGGCGTCAATCTTGTGCACGCACAGGGTGCAGGACTCGACGCAGCCCTTGCCGCGCGGCATGTGCGCGAGCTGGGTGTCGTTGAGGTCTTCGTGCACCAGCGAGCGGGCCTTGTACGGACAGGCCATCATGCAGTAGCGGCAGCCGATGCAGATGTGGCGGTCGACCAGCACGATACCGTCTTCGCGCTTGAAGGAAGCACCG
Source organism: Thiobacillaceae bacterium (assembly GCA_036734185.1). Lineage (GTDB taxonomy): Bacteria > Pseudomonadota > Gammaproteobacteria > Burkholderiales > Thiobacillaceae > UBA6918. Next base: position 39,050 of record DAIMZB010000002.1, read on the forward strand.
GTCGGGCACACATCCACACAGGGCGGATGCTCGCAGTGCTGGCACATCACCGGGAGCGAATGCTGCGCACCCGATTTCTTGTTGGTGAGCTCGACCTTGCGGATCCACTGCGAATCCTGCGGGCCGGTCTTGCCGGAAAGTCCGTTTTCCTTGTTGCAGGCAGTCACGCACTCGGTGCAGCCGGTGGCGCACTTGGTGGTGTCGACCAGCAGGCCCCAGCGGTTCTTGCTGGTGACGGCTTCTTCAGGCGCACGGCTGTGCGCCATTTCCACCAGCATCAGGCTGGGCGCGATGGCGGCGCCGGCGGTTGCCAGCGCACCGCCCAGGAATCGGCGGCGATACTGTTCAAAATTGTTCATTTGAGCACCCCCGTGATGTCCTTGACCGAAAGGGCCGGATTCAGATTGGGCGTCTTGGCAAGAGAATGATGGCGCATGCTGGTGGCTGTCTCCGCACCCGGACCGGACTGGGCCGAGACGATGGGATGCGCAGCACCGTTGCCGGCAGGCTTGCTCGAATGGCACTGGAAGCAGTCCACCTTTACCGCTGCAAAGGTGTGGCAGCTCTGGCAGAAGTGGTCCTTGCCCAGCACCGTGCGCTGTCCGGAGGCGTCCGGCGTCGCATGGCACTCGATGCAGTTCTTCAGGCTGTGCTGCTTGGTGCGAATGCCCTCGTGAACCGTCTTGTCGCGATGGTGCTCAAGCACCTCCATGTGGTTGCGACGCATGTACTGCGTATCTTCCACGCACTTCTCACCCTGGCCCTTCTGAATGACAGGCTTGGGCACGCTCGCGCTGTCGCCCGCCGAAACCAGCGGAGACAGCGCAATCAGGGCGCCCAGGGCAACGGATTTAAGCCAGCTTGCCAGCATCTTCGTCCCTTGGTTTGTTTATTCGCCCATACCCATCTGGATGTAGCCGGTCGGGCAGACATCCGCGCAGATATGGCAGCCAATGCACTTGGTGTAGTCGGTGTCGACGTAACGTCCGGTCGCGCGCTCGTTCTTCTTGACGCGGAAAACGGCGGTCTGCGGACAGTACACCACGCAGTTGTCGCACTCGAAGCACAGGCCGCAGGACATGCAACGCTTGGCTTCGGCAACCACTTCTTTCTCGGACAGAAGCTTCAGGCGCTCCTCGAAGTTGCCCAGGGCTTCCTCAGCGGTCAGGTGCACCATGTCGCGCTTGTTGCGGTCTTCGTACATGAAGTGGCCGAGGAACAGTTCGTTCGACGGGATCACATACTTGGCAGAGCGGTCTTCGTAGTTGTGCACCGCGAACTTGGCAGAGGAAGTGCCCCAGTCCTGCTGGTGGTTGTACTCTTCGATGGTCAGGCCGGACTCGACCATCTTGCGCATCAGGTCGAAGCGGTGCGCATCCACCTTGGGACGCTTGCCCAGTTCAGTGGTGCCCTGACGCAGGAAAGCGTCGATGCCGTCAGCGGCGATCGAGGCATGGCCAATTGCGGTAGTCAGCAGGTGCGGCTTGATCACGTCGCCGCCCACGAAGATGTGCGGCTTGCCGGGGAAGCGGTAGTTGCCATCCGGCTTGATCAGGCCCTTGTTGTTGTTGAAGCCTTCCAGACCGGTAAAGTCAACGGCCTGGCCAATGGCGGACACGACGAGGTCGGCAGGCAGGTCCTGCTCGGTGCCTTCCTTGATGATGGTCTCGCCCTTCACCACTTCGAACTCGGCCACGCGCAGTGCGGTGGCACGACCATCGGCGCCAACAACCACGGCGATCGGAGTCACGCCGCCGATGATCTTGATGCCCTCTTCCAGCGCATGCTCGATCTCGTGCTTGTTGGCGTTCATCTTGTCCATGGTGGCGCGGGAAACCAGCACCACATCGGCACCGCCGCGTGCGGAGATCTTGGCCACGTCATGGGCGGCATGGCCGGCCAGCACATTCTCGGGGCGGTCCAGATCGGTCACGTTGCTGATGTTGCCGAGGCGGCGGGCAACGGTCGCCACGTCGATGGAGGTGTCACCACCGCCAATCACGACCACGCGGTTGCCGACATGCTGCAGGCGGCCGTCGTTGAAGGCCTTGAGGAAAGCCATGGCGGTCACGCAGTTGGGGGCCTCGGCACCGGGCACCGGCAGCGCGCGGCCGCTCTGTGCGCCCATGGACATGAAGATGGCGTCGAATTCCTTCTCCAGATCCTCAAATTTGACATCCGAACCAACGCGGGTCTTCATTTTGGTTTCCACGCCCAGATCCAGGATGCGCTGGATTTCGCCATCGAGGATGTGGCGCGGGGTACGGAAGCCCGGGATGCCGTAGCGCATCATGCCGCCAAGCAGTTCGTGCTCGTCGAAAATGGTGCAGCTGTGGCCTTTCAGGGACAGCTGGTAGGCAGCGGCCAGGCCGGCGGGACCGCCGCCGATGATCGCAACTTTCTTGCCGGACGGCTGGACACCATCAGGGCGCTTGAAAGTCAGCTTGTTCTCGACGGCATAGTCGCCGACGAAATGCTCGACCGAGTTGATGCCAACGTGGTCTTCAACCTGGTTGCGGTTGCAGCCGGATTCGCAGGGCGCCGGGCAGACGCGGCCCATCACCGACGGGAAGGGGTTGGCTTCGGTGATGCGGCGGAAGGCGTATTCCTGCCAGTTCATCCCTGCCGGCGGCTTCTCGATGCCGCGCACGATGTTGAGGTAGCCGCGAATGTCTTCACCAGCCGGGCAGGAAGCCTGGCAGGGCGGGGAGGACAGCATGTACTCAGGACACTTGTGGCTGTGGTCGGCGTCGAAAATCCATTCGTTGCCCTTGCGATACTGGCTGGTTTCGCCGTCCTTGAACTTGCGGAAGGTAAGACCTTTTTTCATGTCATCGGAAGTAGTCGACATTGCTGCTCTCCTAAAAAATTTCCTGTTTACTCGTCGGCCGCTGCTTCGGCTTCGGCTTCGTCCGCCTCAACCGGGCCTGCACCCAGGCCGGGCAGCTCAATGGCAGTGCTTACAAGCTGGTGGACGCCGCCCACCATGCCCATGTTGTAACCGTAATAAGGCAGTACCTTGGTGAATTGCGCCTTGCAGATCGCGCAAATCAGGGCAAGGAAGTTGACCTTCTTGTTGTCAACGACATCCTTGAAAGCCTCCATGCGGGGCTGCGCACCCTTGACGCGCACCTCCATGAGGTCGTCGGTCAGGAGACCGCCGCCGCCACCGCAGCAGAACGTAGCTTCGTGCGTGGTGCCAGGCGCCATGTCCTGGTAGTTGTTGGCCACCATCTTGATGACTTCGCGCGGAATGATGTACTGCCCGCCGGGCATGTCGCCCATGCGGGATGCGCGCGATACGTTGCAGGAGTCATGGAAGGTGATCACGCGATGGTCATTCTTGGACTTGTCTGCCTTGATCACGCCGCGCTTCAGCAGATCATGCGTGACTTCGCAAATGTGCGAAGGCTGGGGAACGCTGTGGTCGAGCTGGGCCTGCAGCCTGCGTGCGAACTCGTCGTCCTCGGCCGCACCGGCGCCGACGCCGGTCAGGGTATTCCAGAAGCTGTAGGCGACGCGCCAGGCATGGCCGCACTCACCCACCACGATGCGCTTGACGCCAAGCTCCAGCGCGGCATCACGAATGCGGAGCGCGCCCTTGCGCATGTTTTCATAGCTGCCGATGAAAAGGCCGAAGTTGCCGGCCTCGGAAGCCTTGGTGGACAGCGTCCAGCTGATACCGGCTGCGTGGAAGACCTTGGCATAGCCGATCAGCGATTCGACGTGCGGCTCGGAGAAGAAATCAGCGGACGGCGTGACCAGCAGCACTTCGGCGCCTTCGACATCCAGCGGAAACTTGACTGGGACACCCGTGTCGTCCAGCACATCTTCTTCGAGGCCTTCCAGGGTATCCAGAATGGCCGGGCCGGGCAGGCCAAGGTTGTTGCCGATGCGGTGCAGCTTGCCGAGAATCTCGTTGCTGTACTTCTGGCCGATGCCAACACTGTCGAGAATCTCGCGGCCAGCCATGGTGATTTCAGCGGTGTCGATGCCATAGGGGCAGTACACGGAACAGCGGCGGCACTCGGAGCACTGATAGTAGTAGCTGTACCAGTCGTCGAGGATTTCCTTGGAGAGATCCTTGGCGCCCACCAGCTTGGGGAAATACTTGCCGGCAAAGGTGAAGTAGCGGCGGTAGACCTGGCGCATCAACTCCTGGCGCGCAACCGGCATGTTCTTGGGATCGGAGGTGCCAAGGTAGTAATGGCACTTGTCGGTGCAGGCGCCGCAATGCACGCAGGCGTCCATGAACACTTGCAGCGAGCGGTATTTTTTCAGCAGTTCGCCCATCTTGCCGATGGCGCGATCATGCCAGTCTTCAACCAGCTCGCCAGGGTAGCCGAGCGGCTCCTGGATTTTCTCGTTGGCGTTGAAGGACTTGATCCCCGACATTGCGCCTTCGCGCAATTTCGGAACACTAATCTCGCCGGTCAGCTTGGCGACTTCAAAATCGGGTGCAGCAGCCACGCAAGTCTCCTGTCTTATTTCTCAAGCTGGGCAGCCCAGTCCGCAAGATGGCGGCGCTCACGCGGGTTGTCTGCCTGGTTGCGGGTGGGGCTGAAGAACACACCGGGCGCATGCAGCAGCTTGCTGATCGGGAAAATGATCATCAGCACGGCGATCAAGGCCAGGTGAACCAGCAGAATCGGATCTTGCGGCACGGGCTGGGGCGACAGCCGCACCAGACCCAGCGCGAATTCCTTCAGCGTAATGATGTCGGTATGCTTGACGAAGGTCATCAGTGCGCCGGAGATGCCAATGCCAAGCAACAGGGCCAGCATCAGGTGGTCGGACAGCGTGGAGATGTAGCGCACGCGGTCAACCAGGAAACGGCGTGCCCACAGGCCGGCAAGGCCGGCAATCATCATGATCGCGGCATATTTCCCGAAGGGCTGCATGGCGGCGAGCCAGCCCGGAACATCCGCCACGAAATAACGGAGGTGACGAACCAGGACCAGCAACAGGCCAAAATGAAACAGCCAGCCAAAAATCCAGGTCCACTTGCTGGATTTGAACAGGCTTTCGAAGAGCACGACCTCGCGGGCCATGCGGTAGGCCACTCCCGACGTCGTCATCGGCGCGGGCGTGGTGGGAATCTTTAAAGGCGCAGGGCTGCGCGTGTATTGCAGTATTTTTCTTGCCAGACCCGCTATCAGCAGCAGAGTCGCAGCGTAGAACAGCACCACATAAACAATGGAAAGCGTAGACATGGGTCAGCCAGTCTTCCGTTGATGGACCGTTGGAACAAGCGGCAACCCGGTCAGGGGCCACCGCTTTCTTGCCACTTGCTAAGCGCGCTTATTCGGCAGCCGCTTAGATACAGCCGGTGGGCTTGGGCAGACCGGCGATCTTGCACGCCTGCTTGCCGGGGCCGTAGGGGAACAGGTCGTACAGGTACTTGCTGTTGCCCTTGTCCGGACCGAGCTTCTTGCCGATCGCCTTGGTCAGCACGCGCACGGCGGGAGCAATTTGATACTCGTCGTAGTACTCGCGCAGGAAGTTGATCACTTCCCAATGCTGGTCGGTCAGCTCGATGCTCTCGCCCTTGGCCAGTTCCAGTGCGACGTCAGGATTCCAGTCGCTCAGGTTAACCAGGAAACCTTCTTCATCAGTCTCGATAGAAACGCCGTTTACATCCATTGCCATGATTCAACTCCTCTCGAAAGAATCATTAAATTAAAACTTACAGCCAGGATTGCACGTTGTCGTGCCCTGCCACCAAATCCACAAAACCGCCGTAGTCGACCATGTTCACGCCATCCATGAGCCTGCTCTGGAGGCCGCGGGCGTCCGCGTCGGGTTGCAGTACATACACCGGCATGCCGGCTGCTTTCAGACTGGCTTCGGTTGCGCTGTTCTTGACGGCGGCATAGACGCCATCTTCAATCAACAGCACGGCGCCGCCGTCTTTCTTGGCCACACGCAACACGCTGGCCAGCGAGCCGGTGTCGAATGGGGATTTGTTCACAATATGCAGCATTTTGAGGTTCCCCTTAGAAGCTGATTACGACATCCTGCTGGGCCATCATGTCGCCCATTTCGGCGGCGGACATGATCTGGACATCCACCAGCAGATCATCTTCAGTCAAACCACGCGCTTCCATCGACTCGCGCTCCACGTACAGCTTTTCGATGTCGTAGCCTTCCAGCGCACGATAGGTGGGAGAGAAGTTCTTCATTTCCACGCCATCGGTCTTCTGGCCCTTGACCAGCTGGAACACGCCGTCATCAACGAAAGCCAGGCTCACGTCCTGATCGAACGCAGCCGAAATCAGCACAACCTCCAGGCCTTCCAGGGCGTAGATGGTGCCGTAAGGAGCCTTGCGGTTCACAAACATGAACTTTTTAACCGCGCCGCCTTCTTCGAAATCCATATCGTCAGACATTTTTTCTAATCCCCAAACTGTCAGTCACCAAACACAACCAGACGGTCGGACTGGATGCCGGCTTCAACCAGCTGGCCCAGACCGGAAATGCGGAAGCCCGGCGCAATGTTGCTGGCGTCCTTGCCCTGGCGCTTCGCTTCGTTGTCATCAAGCAGGCCGCGGCGCTGTGCAGCAGCAATACAGATCACCAGATCGATATTGTGCTGGGTCGCGATCTCGGACCAGCGGTTGACGATGTGACGATCATCCTGCGGGGGAACGGTCAGACGAGTGCCGTTGTTGACACCGTCGTGATAGAAAAACACCCGGGTGACTTCATGGCCCTTGGCAATGGCAGCCTTGGCGAACTGGTAAGCGGAATCGGTGGCTTGATGGGTGTAAGGACCCTCATTGACCATAATCGCGAATTTCATGCTCTATCCACGCAATCTCTAGTTTTATTTAATGTCATGCCCGCAGGCCGCTGGCCAGCGGGCATGATTTCCTCCCAACCGCTCTGTGATTAGAAGCGGATGTGGTTGGAGGCGTTCAGGTTAACGCGAGAACCGCGCCAGTCATCAATGTGATACTTGGTGAAGGGCAGACCGGTTTTCTCGAAGAAACGGGGCCAACCAATACGGTCGATCCAGTCGATCATGCGCTCCCAGGGACGGCCGTCTTCCTTATACACGCGCAGGATCTTCTTCACCACTTCTGCGGTCTCGGGCCAACGCGGGGCGTTGTTCGGCAGACCGGCAGCCACCAGCTTGTGGAAGGTGGGCTTGGAGCGGGCGTTGGAGTTCTTACCGCCAACCCAGATCGCGATCTTGGAATGCTCGGGATCGTTGATCTGCATCGGGGGGCAGGGCGGGTAGCAGGCGCCGCAGCAAATGCACTTCTTCTCGTCCACTTCCAGCGACGGCTTGCCGTTCACCAGGGCGGGACGAATTGCAGCCACTGGGCAGCGGGCCACGACAGCGGGGCGCTCGCAAACGTTGGCAACGAGGTCGTGGTTGATCTTCGGCGGCTTGGTGTGCTGCACGATGATCGCGATGTCAGCCTGGCCGCCGCAGTTGATTTCGCAGCAGGAGGTGGACAGCTTCACGCGGTTGGGCATCTCGCACTTGATGAACTCTTCGTAGAGTTCGTCCATCAGGGCCTTCACCACGCCAGAGGCGTCGGTGCCGGGGATGTCGCAGTGCAGCCAGCCCTGGGTGTGAGCAATCATGGAAACGGAGTTGGCGGTGCCGCCAACCGGGTAGCCGGCGTCGTTCAGTGCCTTGATCAGGGGCTCGACCTTGGACTCGTCGGCAACCATGTACTCGATGTTGGAACGGGCAGTGAAACGGACGTAGCCGTCACCAAATTTGTCGGCGATGTCAGACAGTTCGCGGATGGTATAGGTATCCATCTGGCGCTGGGTACCGGCCTTCACGGTCCAGATCGCGTCGCCGCTCTCGGCACGGTGATACAGGACACCGGGCTTCGGGTGGGAGTGGAATACCCACTTGCCGTAGTTTTTCTTCATGACCGGATGCATGTAGGGCATCGGGTCGGGTGCGCCGCTTTCGATCGGGGGACGCAAATCAGCCATGTTTATAACCTCCAGTATTTAAAACAACCGCACGGGCATGCCCGTGCGGCGGATTACAGCGATCAGGCGCTCTTGCGCTCTTCCCACTTGGCAGTTTCCTCTTCCCAGCCATCCATGCGGACGTAGGGGTTGGAACGCGGCTGGGCGATCATGTTGGGATCGATCTCCAGGCCAATGCCTTCCAGGAAGTTGACCAG
>DAIMZB010000002.1:47218-60709 GCA_036734185.1 Thiobacillaceae bacterium
GACCAGGCCGATACGGTCGATCATCTCGCCGGTACGCTCGTGCTCCAGCGCGTTCTCGGCAAAGAAGTCGAGAATGTTGCGGGCCAGCTCGTTCAGCTTTTCGAAGTCCTCGTCGGACTCGAGCTTCATGAACGGGATCACCACGGTGCCCATGGTCGCGCCAATCTTCAGCACGCCCTTGCCGCCAACCAGGATGGTCACGCCCTTGTCCTTGCCGGGCAGCAGGCCGCCGGGGATGACGTTCAGGCAGTGCATGCAGCGCACGCAGTTGTGGTTGTCGATTTCCATGCAGTCTTCGGCGTCAACCTTGACCGCAACCACGCCTTCAGCCTTGCTCTCGGTGCCAATTTTCTTCAGCGACAGCGCCTTGGTCGGGCACATGTTGATGACCTGGTTGACCAGCTCACCCTTGCCGTTCTTGGCAACCCAGGCTTGCACCAGCTCGGCATTCACCTGCATGTTGTCGCGCCAGGTGCCGAGGGTGGCCATGTCGGAACGCTGGATGGCGTTCACGCAGTCGTTGCCGCAACCAGAGAACTTGAACTTGAACTTGTAGGGCAGCGCCGGACGGTGCATATCGTCCAGGTTGTTGTTGATGACGGTGCGCAGGGCACGAGCTTCGTCGAAGCAGGACATTTCGCAACGGGCCGCACCCACGCAGGACATGGAGGTGCGCAGGGCCGGGCCGGCGCCGCCGAGGTCGAAGCCGTTTTCGTTCAGCTCGTCAAAGGCAGCCTGCACGTTTTCGGTCTTGATGCCCTGGAACATGATGTCGCCGGACTGGCCATGGAAAGCGATCAGGCCGGAGCCATGCTTTTCCCAGACATCGCACATCCAGCGCAGGGTCTTGGTGTCGTAGTGCATGCCAGCGGGCGGCTGGATGCGCAGGGTATGGAACTCAGCCGCTTCGGGGTAGATGGGCTTTTCGTTCTCGTCTTTCAGTTCGGTGAAACGGGGAATCACACCGCCACCGTAGCCGAACACACCAACCGTACCACCTTTCCAGTAGCCCTTCTTGGTGTTATAGGAGGCTTCAAGCTGACCCAGCAGGTCAACCATCATGTCATTGTCTTTGGCCAGACGCTTAAGACCGGTCACAAAGCTGGGCCAGGGACCGCTTTCCAGCTGGTCGAGCATGGGCGTATCGTGCATTTTCTTTGCCATGTTTACTCTCCGTTTCAGAAAATTAAATAGTCAAACTCACATGTGAATTCACGGTTGGCTTGCTCTTTAAAGAGCCAGACGGGATCAACGTCCTGTGCTGCCAATAAAATATTGTGCTCGCACCATAAAAAACCGTGACCTGAATACTACCCCCCGCCTCCGCCTTAACACCATCATCAGGAAGGGTTAATACAACCTACCCATATGGGTTATATGCCCCACCCCCCTGTTCGGGCGGCTTTTCACTTTGCGCGGTCGATGCCACACTTCGGAGGGTCAGAATATTAGCACTTGATATTATTGAATTCCAGCTAGGCAGTACATATATATAGTGTGGATTTGTAGGCTAGCCCTTAGTGCATTGATTCTAAAAGAAAATGGACGAAATCGAGATCAAAAGCCTGGAAAAGTTCACGGCCTCGCCTTACCGGCAGGAGATTGAACTCCAGCATGTCACTCACCGCGCGGACTATGTCACCCTGCGGGTACGCATCCGTGAAATGAAGCGTTTCACCATTTTCGACATCGACCCGCACACCGCGAAAATCTGGGGGCAGGCCTTGCTTGACTGGGCCGCGCAGCACGCCGGCCAGGCCGGCAGCGCGGACGAAGGAGAACCCAAATAGGCTGGCTATATGAAGACCATGCAGAGGCGACGGATATCGATGTCTCTGCGGTGTCGGATATCCAATTCGAACTGAAGGGGGAGGCCCTCCCCCTCGACCATGCCTGGGTCCTGTACCAAGGCCTGCTCACCATTGCCCCCTGGCTGGACGACGAGCCGGGTCTGGGTATTCATCCCATCCAGGGCGCGGACACCGGCAACGGTGAAATGATCCTCAATCGACGCGCCAAGCTGGTGCTGCGCAGCCCGGCCGGGCGGCTGGAGGAACTTGCCGGCTTGAGCGGGCGCTCATTCCCGGCCGGCAAGCATGTCCTCACCCTCGGCGCCTGCAAGGTCAAGGCGCTGACTCAGCACACGCCCCTGTACGCCCACACCGTGTGCACAGGCTGCGAGGACGAGCAAACCTTTACGCGCGACATCCTGCGCGAGCTCGACGCGATGGATATCACCACGCGTTTTATCTGCGGCAGGCCCCAAAAGTTCTTCGATGGTGAGAAAATAGCGACTGGCTACAGCCTGATGCTGCATGGCTTGCCCATCGAGCACGCCATCCGCGTGCAACAACAGGGCCTGGGTCTGCACCGCAAACTGGGTTGCGGCATATTCATCCCGCACAAATCCATTACCGCCGTCGGCGCGATCGACGCGGTCTGATTTTTTTGTCCAACCAAACCATATAGGAGTGTCAATCATGGGAGTCATGTACAACGGCGAAGAACTGGAAACCGGGGAAGAGGATTTCCTGCTGGAACCCGTCTACGACGACGAGATCTGCCCGATCCTCGCGGAAAAGGAAAAAATCAGCCTGACCGACGACCACTGGTTCGTCATCAACTGGCTGCGCGACCAGTACAAGCAGCACGGCCAGACCCCCAACTTCCGCAACATGCTCATCGCGCTGAAGGAAGAAGACGACAGCAAGGACTGGAAAACCCTGCTGTACACGCTGTTCCCCAACCAGCCCGCCCGCCAGGCCGTCCGCATCGCCGGCCTGCCCAAGCCTTACGGCAAGGGCGGCTACTGATCAGCGCACAGGCCTGATCCAGAAATCGCCCGCCGCTTTTTACCAAGCTGGCGGGCGATTTCTTTCTGAAGCAAACGAAAGCACATGAGCTACACCACACTGATTTCCACGCAAGAACTGGCAACCCAGCTGGGCAACCCCAACTGGGTGATTTTCGACTGCCGGTTCACGCTGACCGACCCTGAGGGCGGCCGCAAGGCTTACGAAGCAGGGCATATCCCGGGTGCGCGCTATGTGCACCTGGACGATGACCTTTGCAGCCCGATGGGTTCCCATACCGGGCGCCACCCTCTGCCCGACCCCAAGGTGCTGACGGAAAAACTCTGCAAGTGGGGCGTCGGCATCAACCGCCAGGTCGTGGTGTACGACGACAGTTACGGCTCGATGGCTGCGCGCATGTGGTGGCTGCTGCGCTGGCTCTTGCATCCGGATGTGGCGCTGCTCGACGTTGGCTTTCCCAAGTGGGCGCGCGAAAAGCGCCCGCTGGCCAAGGAAACGCCGGCTGAAGGCCAAAACGCCTCCTGCGCCTGCCTGCCCGAGCGCAGCCAGTGGGTTTCCGCCGAGGACGTCATGCAGGCCATGCAGGACGGCAAACCCCGCCTGATCGATGCGCGCCCGGACCGCCGTTTCACCGGCGAGTACGAACCCTTCGACCCCGTGCCTGGCCATATTCCCGGCTCCATCAACTGGCCGTACGAGGAAAACCTCGACATCGACGGCACCATGCTGCCGCCGGAAGCGCTGCGCGAGCAGTACCAGGCCCTGATGCAAGGCGCCGCCCCGCACGAGGTCATCCATCTGTGCGGCTCAGGCGTCACCGCCTGCCTCAACGTACTGGCCATGGAAGCGGCCGGCCTGCCCGGCTCGCGCTTGTACCCCGGTTCGTGGAGCGAATGGATCACCGATCCCTCGCGCCCGATTGCCACAGGAGAATGAGATGAGCGGCATACGCGTCAAAACTTCATGGTTTCGCGAAGGCGAAGACGGTCACGGCCCGGAGGAACAGGCATCGGCCATCGCCGTGACCCTCTGGAAGCTGGCGGACAAGGCGGTAATCAACCTGTCCAACGCCGACTACGACATCATCACGCCGCAGCGCGGTTTCACCCTGCTCGCGGAACTCATCGCCTACATGGTGCACACGGTGGACCGCATGGTGCACGGCCGCATCGTCGATGAAGAGCGTGCCGAGCTGATCGGCGCGCTGGGCGTGAAAATGGCCGAGATCCTGGAAGACAACATCCACAGCGTGGTGGGCGACCACGACCACCCCTACGTCGAGGCCATCCTCAACAAGTTCAACCGGCGCTGGGCCGACTACGCCGAATTCGACTTCGATCCGGAAAATCCAAATTTCGTGGTCAAGCGCTACCTCGCCAACTGCATCCGCGAAGTGATGGAGGCGCGCGACCAGTCCTGGATCGCGGACCAGATCATCGAGATCGAAGCCCCCGCCTTCATCAGCCCGATCAAGAAACAGATCGAGGCGTTCTACCCGAAGCACGAAGGTTGAACTTGATCCGCCCGGACAGCCCCTTCCACCCCGACAACGACGCAGCCTACCGAGCCTGGCGCGAGGCCAAGCTGCGCGACTATCCGCAGCGGGCCGAAGAGCTGGTGGTGGAAGTAGCCAATCCCAAGGCACTCACCGCGACAGAGCATGCCGCCCTGCTGGCGCGCTGCCGCAAGGCCAATATGGCAATCTACGCCGGGCCCGACCTTGGCGAGGACAAGAACGTGCCGCGCCTCATGGGGCGCCAGTTCAGCCTGGAGCGCCTGGACGCCAACCTGATGTCAGACGAGGACGAGATCAGCACCCTGACCGTGGCGGAGTCTGGCGAAAAAAAGGGCGAATTCATTCCCTACACCGACCGCCCCATCCGCTGGCACACCGATGGCTACTACAACCGGCCCGACCGGCAGATCCTCGGCATGATGCTGCACTGCGTGGCGCCTGCCCATGAGGGCGGCGCCAACGCGCTGCTCGACCACGAAATCCTCTACCTCCTGCTGCGCGACGAGAACCCCGATCACATCCGCGCGCTGATGCAGGAAGATGCGATGTCCATCCCCGCGCGCATGGATGAAAGCGGCATCGCCCGCGCCGAGGAAACCGGGCCGGTGTTTTCCACCCTGCCCGGCGGCCAGCTGCACATGCGCTACACTGCGCGCACGCGCTCCATTTCCTGGAAGCAGGATACCGCCACCCAGGCCGCCATCGCCGCGATCGAGAAATTACTGAACCAGGACCTGCCCTGGAAATTCCAGCACCGCATGGAAGCCGGCATGGGCCTGCTGTGCAACAACGTGCTGCATGACCGCACAGGGTTTGTCGACTCGCCCGAGCACAAGCGCATCATGTACCGGGCACGCTATTACGATCGCATCAGTCAGACCTGACACGCGATCATGTCCCAGCAACTTGCCATTTCCCGCGCCGCCAAGCTGATTGGCATTTCACGCGCCGCACTTCAGAAGCGCATCAAGGACGGAGGCCTGCACTCGTTCGACGGCACCATTTCCACCGAAGAGCTGCTGCAGCTCTATCCCGACCTCAAGCTCGAGGACAGCGGCCTGTTCGAACAGACCCGCAAGATCAAGGAAGAGGCCTTTCGCCGCCGCATCATGGACCGCACGCTGCCGGCCAAGGAAGTGCTGGCCGAGCGCCTGTTCGAGCAGGGCATGGAGCTCAACGACCTCAAGCTGCACCTGCAGCATTACCATACCCTGGTGGTGGGCCTTCAGACACGCATTCAGGATTTGTCGGCTGACACGCCGGCCGCGAAGAACGTCCTGCAACAGCTCGGCCAATGGCTGGAACACGAACTGCAGCATGTGCTGGGCCAGGAACAAAAACCGGACTCGCTGGAAGTAATGGATGCTATGCTCAAAGTCATGTCGGCTCACGTCACCTTGCAGCCCTCTGGCCGCGACTACTTCGTCGAGGGTAACGACACCCTGCTCGAAGCCGCGCTGAAAGCTGGACTGGCGCTCAATTACGGTTGCAGCAGCGGCAACTGCGGACTGTGCAAGGCGCGCGTCATCTCGGGCCAGGTCATGCAGACCAGGCACTATGACTACGTGCTGTCCGACCCGGAAAAGCAGCAGGGCTACACCCTGATGTGCTGCCATACCGCAGTGAGCGACGTGGTGCTGGAAGCGCTCGAAGCGCACTCGGCCAGCGACATTCCCAAGCAGCAGCTGACAGCGCGCGTCAAATCGGTCACCCAGTTGAGCCAGGACATGATGCTCCTGCACCTGCAGACCCCGCGCAGCCACCGGCTCCGCTTCCTTGCCGGGCAAAGCGCCACGCTCGGCCATGCGAGCGCAGGCTCGGCCGAGCTGCCCATCGCAAGCTGCCCCTGCAATGACCGCGACCTGCAATTCCACGTCGAGCGCGGGCTCGGCGGCGCATTTGGCGAGCGCGTGTGGAACGGCATGAAGGCCGGCGAGAACATCACCGTCTACGGCCCATGGGGCGACTACATCCTCAATGAAGACAGCCAGAACAATGTGATCTTCATCGCCTTCGACCGCGGTTTCGCGCCCATCAAGAGCCTGCTGGAACACAGCATGGCGCGCGAGTCGAACGAAGAAATGGGGCTGGTATGGGGGGCATCCACGCCGGATGGCCACTACATGAACAACCTCTGCCGCGCCTGGTCCGATGCCCTGGAGAATTTTCACTACCTGCCGGTTTCCATGGCCAACCGCGACTTGATCGAAGACGCCGTCGCGGGCGTGGTGGACAAACTGCTCGCGGAGTTTCCCAGGGCGCGCCAGGCCGATATCTACCTGGCTGGACCGGAAAGCCATCTCACCCCCGCCCTGACGCAGCTCGTCGCGGCGGGATTCCAGAAATCCCGGCTCACCGCCATGGCGGTTTAGCCCCTCTCTTCAAGGAAGAATCATGTCAGACGAAAAAATCAAAGAACTCGCCGCCAAGGAAATGAGCGTGGAACAGCGCATCCTGCGCGCCATGCGCAAAACCCTGGCCAGCGTGGTGCGCGACGCGACGCCGCGCCCCGGCACTTCGGGCTTTCTGTCGGACGACACGGTTGAGCAGATCAAGTCCTGCTTCGAGCTGATCGCCACGCGCGAGCGCGAACTGGGCGACGCACTGGGACTGTCCGAGTCGAGGCCGGTTTACCCGGACCAGGAACAGGCCGCGAAACCCGTGCAGATCGCGCGCAAGAAGCCCGATCCCACCACCCACTGAACAGCTACCGCCGCGCGCCCGTTTCTCTCGACAACACGTCGAAGCGCACCCTGAGCCAGCTTTCGTGAGGCTCGACAACCGCCCCCAGCTTCAGGCGGTAGCGCGTGCCGTCATCCTGGCTCAGGAGCAGTTCGCGGCCGGCCAAATAGGCGCTCGGCGGCAGCAGCAGATTGCTGGTCGCGCCCTGGCTGGCGCTTGCCAAAGGCAGAAAAAGCGCCTCGCTCCGCCCCGTTTCCGAATCGGCCTGCCATTCAAGGTCAACCCGCTTGGGATACTTGCTCAGCACTTCCGTGCCCAGCAGCCATTGCCCGGCCTCGGTGGCCTGCCAACGCACGGCCAGTAACTGCCAGGCACCGCGGCCCTCGTCACGGTCGACTGCCAGCAGGCTGCCGGGGGCAAGCTCGCGTTCGTCGTGCAGGATGAAACCGATGCCCTTGCTGCTTTCGTCCCGCAGGGTGATGAATTCCTGATTCTGCGCCGCGCCCGGAAGCGGCCAGAAAGTCCGGACGATCTCTTCTATCCCGAAGACTGCGCGCATCTCGCCGAACCTGGCGTTGCGCGGTCCTCTCCGGCTTGAGCCGGTACGCTCGACCACTTTCGACAACTTCCTGCAAACCACCGCCCGCAAGGGGTCCGGTTCGCTGCCCGCGCATCGGTCAAGCTCTTCCATCACCATGTGGAAATCAACATAGCGCAAGCGCCCGCCGGGCACCCAGCGATCATCGATCCGCTCCGGCCCGCCATTCGCGGTCAAGTCAACCATGTGCGAATGGCGCCCGTGCCGCAGGCCCGACTCGGGAACCGGCAACTCCCGGAGGTTATCGAGCAAGTCCAGCGCCGGCTGGATTTCAGCCGGTGAAAACGCATAGGGATTTGCCAGGTCGTACAAAAGCGTCAGCACGTATTCGCGGGCGCAGCTGGATTCCTCGCCGTCGATCCTTACCCTGTCCAGGACCATGCCTGCGCTTTCCAGCGCCCGGTAAATCTTGTGCAGCCTTCGCCAGGAAGACTCGGCAGGCCGACGTCCGCGCAGGTATTCCCAGCGCATGCACAACGCAAAATAGCGCGCGGTCTTGACGGCAATCTGCGGGGCAAACGAGGCAAGCTTTTCCGACTCGCCGTTTCCGGTGAGCACGGAATTCAGGAAGGGCAGATAGGCAACGGTCAGCTGGTCCCAGAACAGGTGGCACTCTCGCCACAAGTTCTGCCTTGAGGGATCGTTTCTTTCATGGCTATTGAGATACTGGCTGACAAGCCTGGCCTGCAAGGGCAGCCCAGCTTCTTCAATCAGTGTCAGCACCTTCATGCGGTTGTGAGCATCGCCACGGGTATCGCCGTTGTACCGTTCCAGGCCTTCCACCAGCGCATGATGGGTATCGTAATCAGAGGAGTCCGGCAGGCTGCGCAGCCACCCGAGCGTCGTCTTCGCAGAAGCGAACGGGACTGTGCGCTGGCGATCGGCTGTTCCTGCAAACGACCTGATTTTTTCAAATAAACCGAACATTCCCTATGCGAACCGATTAAATATTCTGAAAACCATCTCAAGCTCAGCCACGGCAATCGACGCGAGTATCGGCAAATCGTACAATACGCACCCGAGGTTCGGCTGGATATTAACGTACTAGTCAGGCACGGCCCAGGCTGCAACGCGTTTCCAAACCAGGGCCAGCCTGCCTGGACCCGAACCCAAAGGCCAAAAAGTTTTGGAGGTGTGGCAGAGTGGTTGAATGCACCGGTCTTGAAAACCGGCAGTGACGCAAGTCACTCGTGAGTTCGAATCTCACCGCCTCCGCCAAATACGATGCCGACCATGCGCACCCTGACCCCTGCCAACCACGATCGCGGCAGCGCCAGCATGACCTATGTCTACCCGGTGGTTTCGCGGCGCGCCGGCGGGGTGTCTGTCGGCATCAATCTGAACCCCAACAATGCCTGCAACTGGGCCTGCGTCTACTGCCAGGTCCCCGACCTCACGCGCGGAACCGCCCCCGCAATCGACCTTGCCCTGCTGGAAAGCGAATTGCGGGCCCTGCTCGGCGACATCCTGCACGGCGACTTCATGCAGACCCGCGTGCCCGAAGGCGCCCGCCGACTCAACGACATCGCGCTTTCCGGCAACGGCGAACCGACCAGCGCCAGGGAGTTTCCGCAGGTGATCGAACTGGTCGGGCACGTCATGGCGGACTTCGATCTGGCCGGCAAGATCAAGCTGGTCCTGATCACCAACGGCAGCCTGATCGACCGGCCGCGCGTCCAGACCGGGTTGAAGAAAATGTCGTCGCTCAACGGCGAAGTGTGGTTCAAGCTCGACACCGCCACGGCAGCCGGCCTGCGCCGCACCAACCAGACGCGCACCCCGCCGGAAAAACATCTGGAGCGCCTCAGGCTCGCCGCCGCGCTGTGCCCGACCTGGATCCAGAGCTGTATTTTCGCGCTGGATGGCGAGCCGCCAGACGCCGTTGAACAGGCAGCCTATCTGGATATGGTTCGCCGTATCCGGCAGGAAGCAATCCCGGTGCAGGGCGTATTGCTTTACGGCCTGGCGCGCCCATCGCTGCAGCCCGACGCCGCGCGCCTTTCCGCGCTGCCGGTCGCGTGGATGGAAAACTGGGCCGAGGCTATCCGAAAAGCCGGATTACCCGTTAAATTGACGCCATGATCTACGGAATCGGCGTCGACCTCATCAAGGTGGCCAGGCTGGAAAGCGGCCTGCTGCGCTTTGGCGAACACTATGCCGACCGCCTGCTTGCGCCGGAAGAGCACCAGGAATTTTTCTCCGCCACCGACCCCGCGCGCTTCCT
Organism: Thiobacillaceae bacterium; assembly: GCA_036734185.1. GTDB lineage: Bacteria > Pseudomonadota > Gammaproteobacteria > Burkholderiales > Thiobacillaceae > UBA6918. Next base: position 57,052 of record DAIMZB010000002.1, read on the forward strand.
GGCCAAGCGCTTTGCCGCCAAGGAAGCCTTTGCCAAGGCGGCCGGAACCGGCCTGCGCCCCCCCCTGCAGTTGCGCAACCTGGCCGTCACCCATACCCCCCTTGGACAGCCCGGCCTGAGCTTTCACCCTGAACTTGCCGCCTGGCTGCAGCAGCGCGGCATTACCCGACACCACTTGTCCCTCAGCGATGAACAGGAATACGTCATCGCCTATGTCGTGCTGGAGAAAACCTGATGCTCGGCCCACTGATGCTGGATGTGCGCGGCACTGCGCTCACCGACGACGACCGCAAGCGCCTGTCGCACCCGCTGGTCGGCGGCGTGATCCTGTTTGCCCGGAACTACGAGAGCCCGGCGCAGCTGATGCAGCTCACCGCCGACATCCACACATTGAAATCCCCGCCCCTGCTGATCGCGGCAGACCAGGAAGGCGGACGCGTGCAGCGTTTCCGCGAAGGCTTCACGCGCCTGCCGCCCATGCGCGTGCTGGGACAGGTCCATGACAGTCATCCGCACCAGGCCAAGGTGCTGGCGCGCGAAGCCGGCTACGTCATGGCGGCCGAACTGCGCGCCCACGGCGTCGACCTCAGCTTCGCCCCGGTGCTCGACCTGGATTACGACATTTCGAGCGTGATCGGCGACCGCGCCTTCCATCACGACCCGCAAACGGTGATCGAACTGTGCCATGCCCTCATGCTCGGCATGAAGGATGCGGGCATGGCCGCCTGCGGCAAGCATTTCCCCGGACACGGCTGCATTGCCGCGGATTCACACGTGGCGATTCCAGTCGATCCGCGCGACTACGCCGACATCGCCCTCAAGGACCTGCTGCCATTCAAGGCCCTGATCGACATGGGCCTGGCGGCGATCATGCCGGCACATGTCATCTATCCGAAGGTCGACCCGGCCCCAGCCGGATTCTCGGCCTTCTGGCTGCAAAAAATCCTGCGCGGCGAACTGAATTTCCAGGGCATGATCTTCAGCGACGACCTCACCATGGAAGGCGCGGCGATAGCCGGAGACATCGTCGCGCGCACGCTTGCGGCCCTGCATGCCGGCTGCGACATGGCGCTGATATGCAACCGGCCCGACCTCGCCGATGAGGTCCTGGACCGTCTCAAATTCGACTGGTCGGCAGCCAGCAGGGCGAGGCTCGCGCGCCTGCACTGCGAGCCGCACCCCCGGTCGATGACCGAATTGCTCGAACAGACCGCCTACAGCCGGGCGCGGCATGCGATCGCCGCGCTCGGCATGGAGAGCGGCAACCTGGCCCTGGGGCCGGACCCCACCCAGCCCAAGGGGTGCACATGAGCAGTTTTCATGACCACTCCGGCGACAACCTGACGCATTACCACCCGCACAGCCAGGGTCACCGCGCTTTCAGCTGGGCCCTCCTGTTCACGCTGGGTTTTGCTGCGGTCGAGGCCATTGTCGGGCTGGCAGCCAATTCGCTCGCGCTGGTGGCTGATGCCGGGCACATGCTGACCGACAGCCTGTCGCTTGGGCTGGCGGCGTTCGCGGCCTGGCTGTCGCGTCGTCCGCCATCGGCCAGCCATTCCTATGGCCTTGCGCGCGCCGAAGTGGTCGCGGCGCTGGCGAATAGCCTGATCATGCTGGCCCTGATCGCATTCATCGCTTACGAGGCCTGGCAACGCTTTACCGAACCGCGCCAGGTCCAGGGCACCATGGTGTTCGTGGTGGCACTGATCGGACTGCTGGTCAATCTCGCCGTCGGCTGGCTTTTGATGCGGGGCGAAAAAAGCCTCAATCGCAACGCGGCGCTGCTGCATGTTGCGGGCGACGCCCTGGGGTCGGTCGCCGCGCTGGCCGCCGGCCTGGTCATCATGTTCACCGGCTGGATGCCGATCGACCCCATTCTGTCGCTGGTGATCTCGCTGCTGATCCTGGTTTCCACCCTCAACCTGCTGCGTCAGTCCCTGCATGTGCTGATGGAGGGAGTGCCAAACAACATCGACCTCAACGCCGTGGGCACCCGCCTGGCGCAGCTCGAGGGCGTGGCTCATGTGCATGACCTGCACATCTGGTCGCTCGCCAGCGGCCAGATCGCCCTGTCCGCCCATCTGGACGTGCTCAGCCTGGAACGTTGGCCGCGGGTTCTCGCCGCCGCGCGCGCCATGCTCGACAGCGAATTCGGCATTGGCCATACCACCCTGCAACCCGAGATCCTTTCACCCGAACCCGTCACGCTGCATGCCCGCCGTCCAGAAAGCCCTCCCCACGACCATGCTCACTGACTGCCGCGCCTGCCCGCGGCTGGCCAGCTTCCTCGACGAGGTCAAGGTCGACAACCCCACTTACTTCTGCAAGCCGGTTCAGCCTTTTGGCGCGGACGACCCCGGCCTGCTGATCGTGGGCCTCGCACCAGGCCTGCACGGCGCGAACCGCACCGGCCGCCCGTTCACCGGTGACCATGCCGGCATCCTGCTGTATGAAACCCTGCACAAGTTCGGTTTCGCCAGCCGGCCGGTTTCGGTTTCCGCCGATGACGGTCTGCGGCTGATCAATTGCCGCATCACCAATGCCGTCAAATGCCTGCCGCCGGCCAACAAGCCCGAAACCGCCGAAATCAGGCAGTGCAACGCCTACCTCAAGACCGAACTGGCCAGCCTGAAACCAGGCACCGCCGTGCTGGCGCTTGGCAACGTCGCGCATGCCGCGGTTCTGATGGCGCTGGGGCTGAAGGCGAAGGCCTGCGCGTTCGGGCATGGCGCCGTCCATGACCTCGCCTGCGGCCTGCGCCTGTACGACTCCTATCACTGCTCCCGCTACAATACCCAGACCAGGCGCCTGACCCCGGAAATGTTCCAGGCGGTTTTCGCACGCATCACGAAAGATCAAAAGGAATAGCCATGCCCGTCGTCAGCATCAAAATCGCCGGAAACCTCACGCGCGAACAGAAGAAAACCATTGCGCAGGAAATTACCGCCACGCTGGAAAAGCATGCCGACAAGCCCGCGCGCTACACCTTCATCTCGTTCGAGGAATTGCCCTACGAGAACTGGGCCATCGGCGGCGTGCTGCTGGACGAGGACGAGTAGTTTCCAGCTGGCCAGCCTTGAGCTTTGACCTAAAAAACTTTCTCGCCACCCTGCCCAACCTCCCCGGCGTGTACCGCATGATCGGGGCGGACGAAACCGTGCTCTACGTGGGCAAGGCGCGCGACCTGAAAAAGCGCGTTTCCAGCTATTTCAACAAGACCGGCCTGTCGCCGCGCATCCAGCTGATGGTGGCGAGGATCGCGCGCGTCGACATTACGGTGACCCGCACCGAAGCCGAAGCGCTCCTGCTGGAAAACAACCTCATCAAGACGCTGTCCCCCCGCTACAACATCCTGTTTCGCGACGACAAGTCTTACCCCTATTTGATGATCTCCGGCCACGCCTCGCCGCGCCTGGCCTACTACCGCGGCACGCAGGACAAGAAGAGCCGGTACTTCGGCCCCTACCCCAACGCCTGGGCGGTGCGCGAAACCGTCAACCTGGTGCAGCGCGTGTTCCGCCTGCGCACCTGCGAGGACACCGTGTTCGCGAACCGCTCGCGCCCTTGCCTGCTTTATCAGATCAAGCGCTGCAGCGGCCCCTGCGTGAATGCCATCGCGCCTGCGGACTATGCCGCCGACGTGCAGCGCGCCGTGCAC
>DAIMZB010000003.1:0-32378 GCA_036734185.1 Thiobacillaceae bacterium
CGCGAAGGCGGCCGTACCGTCGGCGCCGGCGTCGTGGCGAAGATTATTGAGTAATGAGCATGCAAAACCAGAAAATCCGTATTCGCCTCAAGGCCTTCGATTACAAGCTGATCGACCAGTCCGCCATCGAGATCGTCGAGACTGCCAAGCGCACTGGCGCCGTGGTCAAGGGTCCGGTGCCGCTGCCGACTTCCATCGAGCGCTTTGACATTCTGCGTTCGCCGCATGTCAACAAGACCTCGCGCGACCAGTTTGAGATTCGCACTCATCGCCGTCTGATGGACATCATCGATCCCACCGACAAGACCGTCGATGCGTTGATGAAGCTCGATCTGCCGGCAGGCGTGGACGTCGAGATCAAGCTTTAAACCGCTTGGCCCCGGCGGAAGCGGGGGCGCATATGGCTTGAATCAAAGGCAAAACGCGAGTATGATCTCGCGTTTTGCTGTTTCACCCCTCCCTTCAGGGCAGGGTTTTAGGATCGCCGGTCAATTGAAATCGGCGCTTTACAGCCCCCGGATTCGTTTTTGGATTCTGGGAATGCAAAGGAATGAACATAATGAACATCGGACTCGTCGGTCGCAAGATCGGCATGACCCGCATTTTTACCGACGATGGCGCGTCCGTCCCGGTGACCGTGCTGGACGTGTCGAACAATCGCGTCTCCCAGGTCAAGACCGAGGGCAATGACGGCTACTCTGCCGTCCAGGTGGCCTTCGGCTCTCGCCGCAACAATCGCGTGAGTAAGGCACAAGCCGGACATTTCGCCAAGGCGGGTGTCGAGGCTGCTGAAGTCATGCGCGAATTCCCCGTTCCTGCCGATGTGGCTGCCCAGTTTCAGGCTGGCGCGGCGGTCGGCGCGGACATTTTTCAGGCCGGCCAGATGGTCGACGTGACCGGCGTGACCCAGGGCAAGGGCTTCGCGGGCACTATCAAGCGCCATAATTTCGGTTCCCAGCGCGCCTCGCACGGCAACTCCCGTTCGCACAATGTGCCGGGCTCGATCGGCATGGCGCAGGATCCGGGTCGCGTGTTTCCTGGCAAGCGCATGGCGGGCCACATGGGAGCGGTGCGCAGCACTGTTCAGAACCTTGAGGTGGTGCGCGTCGATGCCGAGCGTGGTCTGCTGCTGGTCAAGGGCGCCGTGCCTGGCGCCAAGGGCGGCCAGGTCATGGTGCGCCCGGCCGTGAAGGGGGGTGCGTAATGGATCTGATGATCATCAACGACAAAGGGCAGCAGACTGCCAGCCTGTCGGCCAGCGACGAGACCTTTGGCCGCGAATATAACGAGGCCCTGGTGCATCAGGTCGTGACTGCGTTCATGGCCAATGCGCGCAGCGCCAACAGCAAGCAGAAAGACCGCGAAGAAGTTCGCCACAGCACCAAGAAGCCCTGGCGCCAGAAAGGCACCGGCCGTGCTCGTGCGGGCATGACCTCCAGCCCGATCTGGCGTGGGGGTGGCAAGACCTTCCCGAACACGGGCGAAGAAAATTACGCCCACAAGGTCAACCGCAAGATGTATCGCGCCGGCATTTCCGCGATCCTTTCGCAGCTCGCCCGTGAAGGCAAGCTGAAGGTGGTCGACAGCCTCGGCATCGATGCGCCCAAGACCAAGGCCCTGGCCCAGAAGGTCAAGTCCATGGGCTTCGACAAGGTCATGATCATCGCTGACAACGTCGATGACAACCTGTGGTTGTCGTCGCGCAACCTGAGCAATGTCTATGTGGTGGAGCCGCACCAGGCCGATCCCTGGAGCCTGGTCAAGTTCGGCAACGTGCTGATGACCAAGGATGCGGTCAAGCAATTCGAGGAGATGCTGTGATGAGCGCGGTGAATCAGGAGCGTCTGCTCAAGATCATTCTGGCCCCGGTGATTTCCGAAAAGAGCACCCGTGTGGCCGATAAGAACAACCAGGTTACCTTCAAGGTCGCATCCGATGCCACCAAGGACGAGATCGGCGCCGCAGTTGCGATGCTGTTCAAGGTGGAAGTGACCGGCGTTCAGGTGATGAACGTGAAGGGCAAGGTCAAGAAAAACCGCTACGGCATGGCTCGCCAGAAAGACTGGAAAAAAGCCTATGTCAGCATCAAGCCCGGTCAGGAAATTGACCTGGCGGCGGCATAAAGGAGCGCATCATGGCATTGGTTAAAGTCAAACCAACCTCCGCCGGCCGCCGCGCCGTCGTCAAGGTTGTAAACAAGGATCTGCACAAGGGCAAGCCGGTGGCTGCCCTCGTGGAAAAGAAGAACCGCACCGCTGGCCGCAACAATAACGGCCATATCACCACCCGTCACATGGGTGGCGGTCACAAGAAAAATTACCGCATGGTGGATTTCCGTCGCAACAAGGACGGCATCCCCGCCAAGGTCGAGCGTCTTGAGTACGATCCGAACCGTTCCGCGCATCTTGCGCTGCTGTGCTATGCCGACGGCGAGCGCCGCTACATCATCGCGCCACGCGGTATCAGTGCTGGCGCACAGCTGATGAACGGCGCCGAGGCCCCGATCAAGGCCGGCAACTGCCTGCCGCTGCGCAACATTCCGGTCGGCACCACCATTCACTGCATCGAGATGCAGCCTGGCAAGGGTGCGCAGATGGCCCGTTCCGCGGGCGCCTCCGTGCAGCTCTTGGCGCGTGAAGGTAACTACGCCCAGCTGCGTCTGCGTTCCGGCGAGATTCGCCGGGTGCATGTCGATTGCCGTGCAACCATCGGCGAAGTCGGCAACGAAGAGCACAGCCTGCGCTCCATCGGCAAGGCTGGCGCCAACCGCTGGCGCGGCATCCGCCCGACGGTTCGCGGCGTGGCCATGACCCCGGTCGACCACCCGCACGGTGGCGGCGAGGGCAAGACCGCTGCAGGCCGCGATCCGGTGAGCCCGTGGGGTACCCCGACCAAGGGTTACCGTACCCGTAGCAACAAGCGCACTTCCAATATGATCGTGCGCCGCCGCCACGCCTGATTGAGGTAAATCGATATGGCACGTTCAATTAAAAAAGGACCTTTCGTGGATGCCCACCTGATCAAGAAGGTGGAAACCGCGCAAGCCAGCAACGACAAGCGCCCGGTCAAGACCTGGTCGCGCCGTTCCACCGTGCTGCCCGAGTTCATTGGGTTGACCATCGCGGTGCACAACGGGCGCCAGCATGTGCCGGTGTTCATTACAGAAAACATGGTTGGCCACAAGCTCGGCGAGTTTTCGCTGACGCGCACCTTCAAGGGGCACGCGGCCGACAAGAAGGCCAAGAAGTAAGGAGAGAATGATGGAAGTATCCGCTATCCTGCGTGGAACCCGCCTCTCCGCCCAGAAGGGCCGTTTGGTGGCTGATCAGATCCGCGGCCTGCCGGTCGATCGCGCGCTCAACATCCTGGCGTTCAGCCCCAAGAAGGGCGCGACCGTCATCAAGAAGGTGCTGGAATCCGCGATCGCGAATGCCGAGCACAACGAGGGCGCCGATATCGATGCTCTCAAGGTGAAGACCATTTACGTTGACAAGGGCCCCAGCCTCAAGCGCTTCACCGCGCGAGCCAAGGGTCGCGGCAATCGCATTGAGAAACAGACTTGTCACATCACCGTGACGGTGGGGGATTGATATGGGACAGAAAATTCATCCGACTGGCTTCCGTCTGGGCGTCCAGCGCACCTGGACGGCCAAGTGGTTCGGTTCCAACAAGGATTTCGCGGCGACCCTGAACGAAGATATCAAGGTGCGCGAGTACCTCAAGCGCAAGCTTGCCGGTGCCTCCGTCAGCAAAGTCATGATTGAGCGTCCCGCCAAGAACGCCCGCATCACGATTTTCAGCGGCCGTCCCGGTGTGGTCATCGGCAAGAAGGGTGAGGACATCGAGAAGCTGCGCACCGATCTGGGACGCATGATGTCCGTGCCCGTGCATGTCAATATCGAGGAAGTGCGCAAGCCCGAGACCGACGCGCAGATCATTGCCGACAGCATCGCCCAGCAGCTCGAAAAGCGCGTGATGTTCCGCCGTGCCATGAAGCGCGCCATGCAGAACGCCATGCGCCTCGGCGCCCAGGGCATCAAGATCATGAGCTCGGGCCGTCTGAACGGTATCGAAATTGCCCGTACCGAGTGGTACCGCGAAGGCCGTGTGCCCCTGCACACCCTGCGCGCCGACATCGATTACGGCTTTGCCGAAGCCCGCACCACTTACGGCATCATCGGCATCAAGGTCTGGGTTTACAAAGGCGACTACCTGGCTCGTAACGAGCAGCCGGTCGCTGCCGAGCCTGAAAAGCGCGGCAAGAAATCAGGAGTGAAACATGCTGCAGCCAGCTAGAAGAAAATACCGCAAGGAGCAGAAGGGCCGCAATACCGGCCTGGCGACTCGCGGCGCCAAGGTGAGTTTCGGCGAATATGGGCTCAAAGCCATCGGCCGCGGCCGTCTGACTGCCCGTCAGATCGAAGCTGCCCGTCGTGCCATGACCCGTCACATCAAGCGCGGTGGTCGCGTGTGGATCCGCATCTTCCCGGACAAGCCGATTTCCAAGAAGCCTGCCGAAGTCCGTATGGGTAACGGCAAGGGCAACCCGGAATACTGGGTTGCCGAGATCCAGCCCGGCAAGGTGCTGTACGAGATGGATGGCGTGGACGAGGCGCTGGCGCGCGAGGCCTTCAAGCTGGCTGCCGCCAAGCTGCCGATCCAGACCACTTTCGTTACCCGCATGATCGGGAGCTGAACATGAATGCGAAAGAATTGCGCGGCAAGTCCGCCGATGAACTGAACAAGGAACTGGAATCGCTTCTGCGCGCCCATTTTGCGCTGCGCATGCAGGTCGCGACCCAGCAGTCCAACAAGACCGCCGATCTGGGCAAGCTCAAGCGCGACATTGCCCGCGTGAAAACGGTTATGCGTGAGAAGGCCTGAACATGACTGAAGCGAGCAAGGTTGTACGCACCCTGACGGGTCGCGTGGTCAGCGACAAGATGGACAAGACGGTGACGGTGCTGGTCGAGCGCCGGGTCAAGCACCCGGTCATTGGCAAGGTGATCCGCCTGTCCAAAAAGTACCACGCCCATGATGAAAACAATGAGTGCCGTGAGGGCGATGTGGTTGAGATCGCCGAAGGCCGCCCCGTGTCGAAGACCAAGTCCTGGCACGTGGCCAAGCTGGTGGAACGCGCGAGCACCTGATAGCCCGTTTGGGCTTGCTTTAACGGGCGGGATTCGGTAGAATCCCGCGTTTCCCCGAACTGGCGGTTATGCGGTTCGGTCTTTCCTGAAAACGGATCCAAAACTGGCTGCCAAGCCAAAACGAACGGCTGGCAGGTTAAGTTGGAGAGTAAAAAATGATTCAAATGCAGTCCATGCTGGATGTGGCTGACAACACCGGCGCACGCACCGTCATGTGCATCAAGGTGCTGGGTGGCAGTCACCGCCGTTACGCCGGAATCGGCGACATCATCAAGGTCAGCATCAAGGATGCTGCCCCGCGCGGCCGCGTGAAGAAGGGCGATGTGTACAACGCCGTGGTGGTTCGCACCGCCAAGGGCGTGCGTCGCCCCGATGGCTCGCTGGTTAAGTTTGATGGCAATGCCGCCGTGCTGCTCAACAACAAGTTGGAGCCGATCGGCACCCGTATTTTTGGGCCTGTGACCCGTGAGCTGCGTACCGAGCGGTTCATGAAGATTGTGTCGCTGGCGCCGGAAGTGCTGTAAGGAGATCGAGATGGCACGTATTCGCAAAGGCGACCAGGTGACGGTGCTCACCGGCAAGGACAAGGGCAAGCGCGGCCAGGTGCTGAGCATTGCCGATGCCGACCATGTCGTGGTCGAGGGCATTAATCGCGTCAAGAAACACCAGAAGCCGAACCCCTACCTTGGCCGCGCTGGCGGCATCGTGGAAAAGGAAATGCCGATTCACATTTCCAATGTCGGTTTGTTCAACCCCGCCACCCAGAAAGCCGACCGTGTCGGTTTCAAGGTGCTTGAGGACGGCCGCAAGGTGCGTGTCTTCAAGTCCAATGGCGAAATGGTGGACGCATAAGGAACTGATATGGCACGTCTGCAAACTTACTATCGTGAAACCGTGGTGCCGGACCTGATGAAGAAGTTCGGCTACAAATCTGTCATGGAAGTGCCGCGCATCGAGAAGATCACCCTCAACATGGGTGTCGGTGAGGCGGTAGCTGACAAGAAGATCATGGAATTTGCCGTCGGCGACATGCAAAAGATCGCCGGCCAGAAGCCTGTGGTGACCAAGTCGCGCAAATCGATTGCCGGCTTCAAGATTCGCGAAGGCTATCCCATCGGCTGCAAGGTGACGCTGCGCAAGATCCGCATGTATGAATTCCTGGATCGTCTGGTCAGCGTGGCGCTGCCCCGCGTGCGCGACTTCCGCGGCATTTCCGGCCGTGCTTTCGACGGCCGCGGCAACTACAACATGGGTGTTCGCGAGCAGATCATTTTTCCCGAGATCGAGTACGACAAGATCGATGCGCTGCGGGGCATGAACATCACCATTACCACGACTGCGAAAACGGATGAAGAGGCCAAGGCCCTGCTTTCCGCTTTCAAATTTCCGTTCAAGAACTGAGGTAGAGATGGCCAAATTATCTCTGATCAACCGCGAAGCCAAGCGCGCCAAGACTGTGAAGAAATTCGCCGCCAAGCGTGCCGAACTGAAGGCGATTATCGACAATGCCAAGCTGTCGGACGATGAGCGCATGGCCGCTCGTCTGGCCCTGCAGAAGCTGCCGCGTAATGCCAGTCCCTGCCGCCAGCGCAACCGTTGCCAGATCACCGGGCGTCCCCGCGGTGTTTTCAGCAAATTCGGTCTGGCACGCGGCAAGCTGCGTGAGGTCGCCATGCGTGGCGAGATTCCGGGCATCGTCAAGGCCAGCTGGTAAGGGAGAGACTGAAAATGAGCATGAGTGATCCCATTGCCGATATGCTGACCCGCATCCGCAATGCCCAGGCCATGGAAAAGGCTGTCGTCAGCATGCCTTCCTCCAAGGTGAAGGTGTCCATTGCCAAGGTGCTGAAGGACGAAGGCTATATCGAGGATTTTGCCGTCAAGGGCGACGCCAAACCCGAGCTGCAGATTCAGTTGAAGTACTACGCCGGCCGCCCGGTCATCGAGAAGATTGAGCGTGTCAGCACGCCCGGCCTGCGCGTCTACAAGGGTTCGCAGGATTTGCCCAAGGTCATGAATGGCCTGGGCGTGGCGATTGTGTCGACCTCGCGCGGCGTGATGACCGACCACAAGGCTCGCGCGCAGGGCGTGGGCGGCGAAGTGTTGTGTCTGGTGGCCTAAGGGGGAAAAGATGTCACGTGTAGCCAATAACCCCATTAACCTGCCGAAGGGCGTGGAAGTTTCCCTGGGAGACACCATTACGGTCAAAGGCCCGCTCGGCTCGCTGAGCCAGAAGGCGCCTGTGAATGTGAAAGTCAATCTGGATAACGGCGTCATTACGCTGGCCCCGGTTGATGAAAGCATTCAGGCCAATGCCATGTCGGGCACGCTGCGTGCACTGCTCAACAACATGGTCAACGGCGTGTCCAAGGGTTTCGAGAAGAAGCTGAACCTGGTCGGCGTGGGTTACCGCGCGCAAGCCCAGGGCGACAACCTTAACTTGTCGCTCGGTTTCTCGCACCCGGTAGTGCACAAGATGCCTGCCGGCATCAAGGTGGAAACCCCGACGCAGACGGAAATTGTCATTAAAGGCATCGATCGCCAGAAGGTTGGCCAGGTTGCTGCGGATGTCCGCGGCTATCGGCCGCCGGAGCCCTACAAGGGCAAAGGCGTACGTTATGCCGATGAAGTCGTGGTCTTGAAAGAGACCAAGAAGAAGTAATAGCCGCTAAGGAACGCAGACGATGAATACCCAAGAAGCACGAGTCCGCCGCGCGCGCAAAACCCGCGCCAAAATCGCGGCCGTCAAGGCAACCCGGCTGTCGGTGCATCGCACCAACAGCCATATCTACGCGCAGATCATTTCCGCCGACGGCGGTAAGGTCCTGACTTCCGCTTCCAGTCTGGAAAAGGAAGTGCGCGGCCAGGTTCCCAATGGCGGCAACACTGCTGCTGCAGCGCTGGTTGGCAAGCGCCTCGCCGAGAAGGCAAAGGCGCTTGGCATCGACAAGGTTGCATTCGACCGTTCCGGTTTCAAATTTCATGGCCGTGTGAAGGCGCTGGCGGAAGCCGCGCGCGAAAACGGCCTGGTCTTTTAACGAGGCTGACAGACAATGGCTCGTAACGAACAAACTGAAGATCGCGGCGACGGCCTGCGTGAAAAAATGATTGCGGTTAACCGCGTGTCCAAGACCGTCAAGGGCGGCCGCGTGCTGGGCTTTGCCGCGCTGACCGTGGTCGGCGATGGCGACGGCGGCATCGGCATGGGCAAGGGCAAGGCCAAGGAAGTGCCAGTGGCCGTGCAGAAAGCCATGGAAGAAGCGCGCCGCAACATGAACAAGATCAACCTGAAGCATGGTTCCTTCCATCATCCGGTGGTGGGCAGGCACGGCGCTTCGGTCGTGCTGATTCAGCCGGCCTCCGAAGGCACCGGCATTATTGCCGGCGGCGCGATGCGTGCCGTATTCGAGGTGATGGGGGTGCAGAACGTGCTGGCCAAGTGCCTGGGCTCGACCAACCCCTACAACGTGGTGCGCGCCACCATCAACGGCCTGATGAAGATGTCCACTCCCTCGGAGATTGCGGCCAAGCGCGGCAAGTCCGTTGAAGAGATCCTGGGGTAAGCCATGAGCGACAAAATACTGAAAGTCACGCTGGTGAAAAGCACCATCGGTGCCAAAAAGGACCACAAGGCCTGCGTGCGCGGCCTGGGCCTGCGCCGCATGCACCATACCGTGGAAGTGCTGGACACCCCGGCCAATCGCGGCATGATCAACAAGGTCAATTTTCTCGTTAAGTGCGAGGGTTGCTAAATGGAACTGAACAATCTCAAACCCGGTGACGGCGCCAAGCACAGCAAGAAGCGTGTGGGTCGCGGCATCGGCTCCGGCCTCGGCAAGACTGCCGGCCGCGGCCACAAGGGTCAGCATTCCCGCTCCGGCGGCTACAAGAAAATCGGCTTCGAAGGCGGCCAGATGCCCCTGCATCGTCGTCTGCCCAAGCGCGGCTTTGTTTCGCTGAGCGCGGAAGACACCGCCGAGGTTCGCCTGTCTGACCTCGCCAAGATTGCCGTGGACGAGATCGATCTGCTGGTCCTCAAGCAGGCTGGCATGGTTCCCGGCATGGCCAAGGGCGCCAAGGTCATCCTGTCCGGCAAGCTCGAAAAAGCCGTCAAGCTCAAGGGTATCGCCGCCACCAAGGGCGCGCGTGCGGCCATCGAGTCCGCCGGCGGTTCGATTAGCGAATAAGTCTTAAGGAAGCGCTTTGGCAGCTGCATCAATCGCAACAGGCAACAAGTTCGGCGACCTCAAGCGCCGACTGTGGTTCCTGCTGGGCGCGCTAGTTGTGTATCGCATCGGTTCGTACATTCCCGTTCCGGGAATTGATCCGGCGCAATTGAAGCAGTTGTTTGATTCCCAGTCCGGCGGGATACTGGGGATGTTCGACATGTTCTCCGGTGGCGCCCTTTCGCGTGCTTCGGTGTTCGCGTTGGGCATCATGCCCTACATTTCGGCATCGATCATCGTGCAGATGATGGCTTCGGTGTCGCCGCAGCTGGAGGCGCTGAAGAAAGAAGGTGAATCGGGCCGGCGCAAAATGACCCAGTACACCCGCTACGGCACGGTGTTTCTGGCGCTGTTCCAGTCGTTGGGTATTTCCATCGCGTTGGAAAGCCAGGGGGTGGTGATTGACCCGGGCATGGGCTTCCGCATCGTCGCGATGACGACCTTGACGGCCGGCACCATGTACCTGATGTGGGTGGGTGAACAGATTACCGAGCGCGGCATCGGCAACGGCATTTCGCTGATCATCTTCGCCGGCATTGCGGCGGGATTCCCGAGCGCCGTGTCGGGAACGCTTGAGCTGACGCGGACTGGTGCGTTTTCGATCCCCCTGGTGCTGCTGCTGTTTGTGGGCGCCATCATGGTGGTGGCTTTTGTGGTTTTCATCGAGCGCGGGCAGCGCAAGATCCTGGTTAATTACGCCAAGCGCCAGGTTGGCAAGGTGGTGATGGGCGGGCAAAGCTCGCACCTGCCTTTGAAACTGAATATTTCGGGTGTGATCCCGCCGATTTTCGCTTCCAGCATCGTGCTGTTTCCCGCCACGCTGACTGGCTGGTTTGGATCCGACCCCCGCATGTACTGGCTGAAAGACATTAGCGCCGTGCTGTCCCCGGGGCAGCCGGTCTACATGCTGATTTATGCAGTGGCGATCGTTTTCTTCTGCTTTTTTTACACGGCCTTGGTGTTCAATCCCAAGGAAACGGCGGACAACCTGAAGAAAAGCGGCGCTTTTGTGCCGGGGATCCGTCCGGGCGATCAGACTGCCCGCTACATCGACAAGGTCATGACCCGGCTGACCCTGGTGGGTGCGATTTACGTCACCCTGGTATGTCTGTTGCCGGAAGTGTTGATCGCCGAATGGAATGTACCGTTTTACTTTGGCGGCACGTCGTTGATGATTATTGTGGTTGTGGTGATGGACTTCATGGCCCAGATTCAGGCCTATGTGATGTCCCACCAGTATGAAAGCCTGTTGAAGAAAGCCAACTTCAAGGGCGGGCTGGCTGGTCGTTGATGTCTAAGGAAGACGTTATCCAGATGCAGGGCGAGGTTGTCGAAAACCTTCCCAACGCGACCTTCCGGGTAAAACTGGAAAATGGCCATGTCGTCCTGGGGCATATTTCCGGCAAGATGCGCATGCATTACATCCGCATCCTCCCGGGCGACAAGGTGACTGTTGAGTTGACGCCTTACGATTTGACCAAGGGCCGGATCGTATTTAGGGCGAAATGAGTTAAACCGGGCAACCGGTTGTTAGGAGAGCAAGCATGCGAGTTCAGGCTTCAGTAAAAAAAATCTGCCGTAAGTGCAAGATTGTGCGCCGCAAGGGTGTGGTCCGCGTGATTTGTGAGGACCCGCGCCACAAGCAGCGCCAGGGATAAGTGTCGGGCGGGCCAGCTTCCAGCCGGTCTGCCTGACGTGGTATAATTTTCAGTTTTCTGTACGGAGTAACGCCGAATGGCCCGTATTGCAGGGGTAAACATACCCAACCACCAACACGCGGAAATCGCGCTGACCGCCATTTATGGCATTGGCCGCACGACTGCTCGCAAGATTTGTGAAGCGGCCGGTGTGGTTACCAGCGCGAAGATCAAGGACCTGACCGACGCAGAGATGGAAAAGCTGCGCGAGGGCGTGTCCAAGTTTACCGTCGAGGGCGACCTGCGCCGCGAAGTCACCATGAACATCAAGCGCCTGATGGACCTGGGCTGCTATCGTGGCCAGCGCCATCGCAAGGGCCTGCCCGTTCGTGGTCAGCGCACCCGTACCAATGCACGTACCCGCAAGGGTCCGCGCAAGGCTATCAAGAAATAAGGAAACCTAGATGGCGACCAAATCCGCTGCTACCCGTGTTCGCAAGAAGGTCAAGAAGAGCGTTGCCGAAGGCATCGCGCATGTTCACGCCTCTTTCAACAACACCATCATCACCATTACCGACCGCCAGGGCAATGCCCTGTCGTGGGCGACTGCGGGCGGCGCCGGCTTCAAGGGTTCGCGCAAATCCACCCCCTTCGCCGCGCAGGTTGCCGCCGAGAATGCTGGCAAGGCTGCTCAGGAATACGGCGTGAAGAACCTGGAAGTGCGCATCAAAGGCCCCGGTCCCGGCCGCGAGTCGTCCGTGCGTGCCCTGAACGCCCTTGGTTTCAAGATTACCGCGATTTCCGACGTGACTCCGGTGCCGCACAACGGCTGCCGTCCGTCCAAGAAGCGCCGCATTTAATAGAGGTTTGATATGGCCCGTAACCTGGATGCTAAATGTCGTCAGTGCCGCCGTGAGGGTGAGAAGCTCTTCCTCAAGGGCGAGAAGTGCTACACCGAAAAATGCGCGATCGAGCGCCGCAGCTACGCTCCTGGCCAGCACGGCCAGAAAAGCGGTCAGCGCCTGTCCGGCTATGGCACGCAGCTGCGTGAAAAGCAGAAAATTCGCCGTATCTACGGCGTGCTGGAGCGCCAGTTCCGTCTGGTCTACAAGAAGGCCGAAGCGCGCAAGGGCGTGACCGGCGAGAACCTGCTGGGCCTGCTCGAGAGCCGCCTCGACACCGTGTGCTATCGCATGGGCTTTGGCGCTTCGCGCACCGAAGCGCGCCAGGTTGTGCGTCACAACGGCATCAAGGTCAATGGCAAGCGCGTCAACATCCCTTCCTATCAGGTGAAGGCGGGTGACGTGGTCGAAGTGGCTGATCGCGCCAAGAACCACCTGCGCATCAAGGGCGCCACCGAGGCGGCCGAGTCGCGCGGATTCCCCGAGTGGGTGGAAGTGGACATCAAGGGCCTCAAGGGCACTTACAAGTCCATGCCGCAACGTGCGGATCTGCCGCCCACCATCAACGAATCCCTGGTGGTCGAACTGTACTCCAAGTAATTGACGAGACTCTGGTCTTCGTTCCTGGTCACAGCGTTTAAAGGACACTGCCTACATGCAAGCTGCAGCGGAATTTCTCAAACCCAGTATTGTTGAAGTCGATCGTGTGACCCCGCTTCATGCCAAGGTAGTCATGGAGCCGTTCGAGCGCGGCTACGGACATACCCTGGGCAACGCCCTGCGTCGCATCCTGCTGTCGTCGATGGTCGGCTATGCGCCGACCGAAGTGAAAATCACGGGCGTCGTGCACGAGTACTCCACCATTGAAGGCGTGCAGGAAGATGTCGTTGACATCCTGCTCAACCTCAAGGGCATCGCCTTCAAGTTGCACAACAAGGGCGCCGTCCTGCTCAAGCTCGCCAAGAGCGGCGAGGGTGTGGTCACGGCCTCCGACATCGAAATCGGCCACGACGTCGAAATCGTCAACCCCGACCATGTCATTGCTCACCTGACCAAGGGCGGCAAGCTTGAGATGGAAATCAAGGTCGAAGCCGGCCGCGGCTACCAGCCCGTGCCCGCGCGCAAGATCGACCCCGACACCCGCGGTGTCGGCTCCATCCTGGTGGACGCTTCCTTCAGCCCGGTGCGCCGTGTCGCTTACGCCGTCGAAAACGCCCGCGTCGAGCAGCGTACCGATCTTGACCGTCTGGTCATCGACATCGAGACCAACGGCATTGTGGATCCCGAAGAGGCCGTGCGCACCGCTGCCCGCATTCTGGTCGAGCAGCTGTCCGTGTTTGCCGACCTGAAGGGGACCGAAGCCGCTGCTGGCGAAGCCGCACGCGCGCCGCAGGTCGATCCGATCCTGCTGCGTCCGGTGGACGACCTCGAACTTACCGTGCGTTCCGCCAACTGCCTCAAGGCCGAGAACATTTACTACATTGGTGACCTGATCCAGCGCACCGAAACCGAATTGCTCAAGACCCCCAACCTGGGCCGCAAGTCCTTGAACGAAATCAAGGAAGTGCTCGCCTCCAAGGGCCTGTCGCTGGGCATGAAACTCGAGAACTGGCCGCCGGTCGGACTCGAAAAACCCTAACCAGGTTAAGTAATCAACCAAAACAATAAAGTGCGGGGCGGTGTGGCAACTGCCTTGGCCCAAGAAAAAAAGTTATTTGAAAGGAATCTGCCATGCGTCATCGTCAGTCGAACCGTAAACTGAATCGCACCACCAGCCACCGGCTGGCCATGTTCCGCAACATGTGCAACTCGCTGATTCAGCATGAAGCCATCAAGACCACCCTGCCCAAGGCCAAGGAACTGCGCCGTTTCATCGAGCCGCTGATCACCCTGGGCAAGGAGCCCACCGTGGCCAACCATCGCCTGGCATTTGACCGCCTGCGCGACCGCGAGATGGTCATGAAGCTGTTCAACGAGCTGGGCCCGCGTTACAAGGCCCGTCCGGGCGGCTACACTCGCATCCTCAAGTTTGGTTATCGTGTCGGCGACAACGCCCCCATGGCGCTGGTCGAGCTCGTGGATCGCCCCGAAGGCGAGGTTGCCGAGGCGGAGTAAGGTTGATCCTTCTATGCAAACAAGAAGCCGGGGGTTCCCGGCTTTTTTGTTGCGTGCTTGCCAAGCGGAAACCACTGTCGCATAGTCACTCCACAACAATATGGAGACGGCATGATCGTTTTGTTTACTGATTTTGGCACGCACGATCCTTATGTCGGGCAGGTCAAGGCGCGTATTCTTGAGCATGCGCCGAGCCAGCAGGTGGTGGATTTGCTGCACGAGGTTCCGGACTACAACGCACACGCGGGCGCGCATCTGATCGCAGCATTTGCGCCGGTTTTCCCGCCCGGTACGGTGTTCGTGTGTGTCGTTGATCCCGGCGTGGGCACCGAACGCGATGGCGTCGTGGTCTCTGCCGGCGGCCGTTGGTTCGTGGGGCCAGACAATGGACTGCTGTCGATTGTTGCCGCACGCCATGCAGACACCAAGGTGTGGCGCATCAACTGGGCGCCGGAGGACGCGTCTGCAACTTTCCATGGCCGCGACATTTTTGCCGTCATTGCGGCGCTCGTCGCCAAGGGAGCGTTTCCACACGACAGGCTTGAGATAAAAACGGGGCTGCATGTCGAGTTCGATGCGGGTGACTTGCCGCGTATCATTTATATCGACCACTACGGCAACGCCTGGACCGGACAGCGTGCGGGCTCGTTGCCGCAAGGCACGCGCGTGATGGCTGGCGATGCGGAATTCCGCCATGCGAACACCTTTGGGGCGGTCGGGAAGGGTGAAGGCTTCTGGTTTGGCAACAGCGCGGGGCTCCTCGAACTGGCTGTCAATCGCGGCAGTGCCGCAGAAAAGCTCGGCTTCAAAGTGGGCGACAGCATACAGGTCGTCAAACCGAACTAGACGATCAGCACGAGCCTGAAATCGTTGACGTTGGTGCGTGTGGGGCCGGTTACGACCAAGTCTTCGAGCGCGCTGAAGAATCCGTAGGCATTGTTTGCCTCCAGATGTTTGTACGGATCCAGCCTCTTGGCTTGGGCGCGCGACAGCGTATCGGGCGTCCAGACTGCGCCGGCATTGTCCTCGGTGCCATCTATGCCGTCCGTATCGCAGGCGATGGCCCAGACCTTGCCCACGCCTTCAAGGGCGAGCCCAAGAGCAAGCAGATATTCAGTGTTTCGACCGCCTCGACCGGCCTGGTTTTGTACTGTCACCGTGGTCTCGCCACCCGAAAGCAGGGCGAGCGGCCGTTTTGCCCCGGCCAGCTTTTCCCGAATCAGATTGGCGTGGCTGGCTGCCACGCTGCGTGATTCACCTTCGATTTCGCCCAGGTTGGTTACTTCGATGCCTTGTTGCTCCAGCCAGGCTTGCACTGCCGACAGGGACGCACGCGCGCTGCCGATGATGCGGTTTTCCACTTTGCCGAACAACGGATTGCCAGGCTTCGGCGTGTCGGCAATTTCACCGTTGAGGCCGCGGCGCAAATGCGCTTGCACGGCCTGCGGCGGTTCGATGGCATAACGTTGCAAGAGTGCTGCGGCATCGGTATAGGTATCTGGGTCGGGGGCACAGGGGCCGGAGGCGACATAAGTCGGGTCGTCGCCCACGACATCGGACAGGATCAGGGCCCGTAACGGCGCCTTGCTTGCGGCCGCGACCTGCCCTCCCGAGAATCGTGTGAGGTGCTTGCGCACGGTGTTGATCTCCTGGATCGACGCGCCGCAGGCAAGCAGCGCCTTCGTCACGGCGCGCAATTCCTTGAGCGTTACGCCCTCCACCGGCACTGCCAGCAAGCTCGAGCCTCCGCCCGAGATCAGCACCAGCAGCAAATCGTCTGCGCCCAATTCTGCGATCGCTTCGAGCATGCGTTCGCCAGCCTCCGCGCCGCGGCCGTCTGGAAGCGGGTGACTGGCCTCGACGACCTCGATGCGTTCAAGCGGCAGCCCATGCTGGTAGCGGGTGACAACAAGGCCAGAGAGGGGGGCGTTCGCCGGCCATTGCTTCTCAACAGCCTGGGCCATGGCGGCGGCAGCCTTGCCGCCGCCGACCACCAGCGTGCGTCCTTTGGGCGGCTTCGGAAGATGCGCGGGCAGGAGCGCTTGCGGACTCGCCGCATCAAGCGCGGTTGTGTAGGCCGCAAGCAAAATGTCACGTTGCTGAGACATGTCCGGATATTGCCAGCATTTTCAGCGGGATCAAACCGGTAGCGCAGCTATTGACGCGTGTGTCATATTCTATATAATGAGAACTATTCTCGTTATCGTTTGTTGAGCATGAAGTTCGCAGAAATCCAGCCTGCCAGAGTGACAGGCCAGAACCTGGAGCCAGGCAAGCCGCTCACCGCAGCGAGCCTGCTGTGCGGACGGACATGCATGCAGATTGTCCATAACGGGCAGGTTTATCAGCTCAGCCTGACCCGGAACAACAAGCTCATTCTCACCAAATAAGGGACAAACCCGATTCCTTTTCACAGGCGGCGGCTTTAACAGGCACATGAAAACAAGACAGCATTTTTCCGTTACGGCGGCATTGTCCGGAGCCTCGGTCATTTTTTTTGCATGCGGCGTTTCGGTGGCAAACGCAGCCAGCGCCGAAGACACGGCCCTGTCGCCAAAAGCACGGCTTGGGCAAAGAATTTTTTTCGACACGAGCCTGTCCGAGCCGGCTGGTCAATCTTGCGCCAGCTGCCATGATCCTGGCCGCGCATTTGTCGACCCGGACCGGCGCGCAGTCACCTCCAAGGGGGTAGTGCCGCCACGCGTCGGCAATCGCAATGTGCCTACCTCGATGTATGCCTCTTTCAGTCCCGGCTTTCATTACGATTCAAAAGAGGGGCTTTATCTGGGCGGGCAGTTCTGGGATGGTCGTGCCGCCACGCTGGAAGATCAGGCCAAGGGCCCGTTCGTGAACCCGCTTGAAATGGCCAACCCGAATGGCAAAAGCGTGGTGGGCAAGGTGCGGCGCGGGGCCTACGCGCCGATGTTTGAGCAGGTTTTCGGCAAGGGCGCGCTGGATGACGACAGCAAGGCCTTCGGCCGGATAGCCGAAGCGCTTGCAGTCTTCCAGCGCACGCCGCAGTTTGCGCCATTCTCGTCGAAATATGATGCCTATCTTGCCGGCAAGGCCCGGCTGACCCGCCAGGAAATGCGCGGGCTGCGCCTGTTCGAAGCGGAGGACAGGGGCAATTGCGCGGCCTGCCATCCCAGCAAGCCGGGCCCCGGGGGCGAGCCCCCGCTGTTTACCGATTTCAGTTACGACAACCTCGGGGTGCCACGCAATCCCGACAACGCCTTTTACCGCCTGCCGCCGAATCACAACCCCGACGGCGAGCGTTATGTGGATCGCGGCCTGGGCGGGGCGCTTGGCAAGCCATCTGAAGATGGCAAGTTCAAGGTTCCCACCCTGCGGAACATCGCGGTGACTGCTCCTTATACGCACAACGGCTACTTCAGGACGCTGGAAGGTGTGCTGGCTTTTTACAACGATCGCGATGTCCGGCCCCGCTGTGCTGACCACAAGGTCACAGAAGCCGAAGCGCTGAAGCGGGGTTGCTGGCCCGCGCCGGAAGTCGCGGCCAACGTGAACAGGGAGGAGCTGGGCAACCTCAAGCTGAGCCGCAGGGAGATCGGGGACATTGTTGCCTTCATGAAGACCCTGACCGACGGTTGGCGACAAGGCAAATAGTTGCCCGGTTGCGCAACCGAATGAATAAAACTGTTGACAGCGTCTGGCTCCTTTATATAATAAGAACCATTCTCATTATCATGAATTGTGATGAGTTTGGGCAAACCCGCCAGACCGAATGAGGTGACCAGAATGTACGTATGTATTTGCCGGCAAGTAACCGACCGCGACATCCGCCAGGCAGTGGCCCAGGGCGCCAGCCGCATGCGCGACCTGCGCGAACAGCTCGGCGTGAGCGCACAGTGCGGCAAATGCGCGGGTTGCGCACGTGAGGTCCTTGAAGAGGCGCGTCAAAGCTGCGCCTGCGCCGGGTGTCCGCAGGCGGCCTGAGCCCGAACAGGAAGCCCACAACCCAGACGGTTGCCCGCTACCCTCGGGCAGCAAAAGCCAGCCAGCCCGCTCCGGGCAAGCCAGCACGTTTTTTACTGACTTGAACGGAGTTGTCATGAATCGAATCTCGCGCATTGCGCCGCCCGCAGGTGACCACAACGAATTGATGGCGGGCGCCATTTGTCACCTACGCAACGCCATGGAAACCGGCTCGCGCCGTTCCTGCGCAGTGGCCTGCATGCTCTTTGCCTGCCTGGGCGAGGATGAAACGCTTGGCGAAAGGCTTTGCGAAGAGTGCAAGAGCCTGGGCGAGTGCCTGGAAGGCCTTACCGAGTACGCCAACTGGGGCAGCCAGCCCTGAGGGCTGGTGCGGCTGGCAAGGGGTAAGGACGGGTGTCCAGACTTGCAGAAATGAGGGTGCAGCCTACCCGGTTCTCGCCCGGTATTCTGTTCCTGATCCTGTTCGCGCACGCAGCCGTGCTATTGGTCGTGGCAGCAGCACCGCAGGCATCCATCAAGCTTGCATCTGTGTCGCAACTGACAGTGAGCCTGATCGAACTGCAGGCAGAAGCAGCCAAGCCCAAACCCAGGCCGCAACCTGCCAAGCCTGAGGCGAGACCGCCCGTGATGGTGGCGGAGCACCCAAGCGCGTTGTCGGCTGCGGCACCGACAGCCGGGCCCCCGCGTGCGGCTGCCGAGCCCGTGCCCCAGGCAGCGGTCGCCGCGACTGCCGCGCCTGCCCCCGCAGCCGTGCCACAGCCGCCAGTGATCGAACCGCGCCTTGATGCAGATTATCTGAACAACCCCAAGCCGCCTTATCCGTCACTGTCCCGGCGTCTCGGCGAGCAGGGCGCCGTCCATTTGCGCATCTATGTCAATGCCGACGGCAGCGTCGCCAAACTTGAGCTCAAGCGCAGCAGCGGTTTTTCCCGTCTCGACCAGTCGGCCATGAACACGGTACAGAGCTGGCGCTTCGTGCCGGCGCGTCAGGGCAGCCAGCCGGTCGCAGCCTGGGTCGTCGTACCCATCCAATTCACCTTAGGGAGTTAAACATGGAACCCGCATCCACCCAGATCCAGCTGGGCTTCGCCCACTTCATCGCGCAGTCCGACAGCCTGGCCAGATTCCTGTTGGCCGTGCTGCTGGCCATGTCGGTCATCACCTGGTATCTCATCGCCAGCAAAACGTTTTCCAACTGGCGCATGAAGAGAAGCGCACGCGCCTTCCTGTCGCGCTTCTGGGACGCCCCCGGTCTTGCCTCCGTGGCTGAGCATATCAACGCCACCGGTGTGCACGATCCGTTTGCGCACATGACGCGACACGGCCTGCAAGCGGCCGAGCAATACCGTAACAAGACCGGCAGCCGCCTGATCGAATCCGGCTCGGCCGACGAGTTCCTCACCCGCGCGCTGCGTCGCGCCATTGAACAGGACACCGCGCGCCTGGAATACGGCCACACCATGCTGGCTTCCATCGCATCTGCCGCGCCCTTCGTTGGGCTGTTTGGCACAGTTTGGGGCATTTACCACGCGCTTGTGAATATTGGCATGAGCGGTTCGGGCAGCCTCGACCAGGTGGCCGGGCCGGTAGGCGAGGCCTTGATCATGACAGCGCTCGGGCTGGCGGTCGCGATCCCTGCCGTACTCGCTTACAACTTCTTCAATCGCGCCAATCGCATGGCGCTGAATGAGCTCGATGGCTTCGCACATGACTTGTTCGCATTCATGTCTACCGGTGCCAGGGTAAACGTTTCCAGCACGCCGCCCGAGCAGGTGGTGGGCAAGATGAGGGAGGCGTAAATGGCCTTCGGCGGACTTTCCGAAAACGGCGGCAAGAATGATCTGGCGGAGATCAACATGATCCCGCTGATCGACGTCATGCTGGTACTGCTGGTGATTTTCATCATTACTGCGCCGCTCCTGACCCACGCAGTCAAGGTCGAGTTGCCGCGCGCGACCAGCCTCCCGGATCTGGCGAAGGCGGAGACGGTGCAGCTGTCGATCCAGGCGGATGGGAAGGTGTACTGGAACGCGCAAGCAGTGGATGCAGAAGCTTGGCGTGCAAGGATGAAAATCGCTGCCACGCAAACGCCACAGCCCGAAATCCAGCTACGCGCCGATGGCGACCTGGCTTACAGACACGTCGCCCAGGTGATGGCCGATGCCGCGCGCGCAGGGCTTGGAAGGCTCGGATTTGTCACGGATCCGCGGGATGCAGGTGGTGGCCGATGAGTCCGGAGGACAAGCTTGCGTCATCAAGACATGGCGAAACCTTGGCAGTACCGGTTCCGTCGATCGAGAGCAAGGAATTGTTCCGGGGCGGCCGCCAGGTGCAGATCCTGCATGCCGGGCAGGTATATGTCCTGCGCCAGACCAAGGACAACAAACTGATTCTGACCAAATAGTTTTCTC
This sequence comes from Thiobacillaceae bacterium, assembly GCA_036734185.1. Classification (GTDB taxonomy): domain Bacteria; phylum Pseudomonadota; class Gammaproteobacteria; order Burkholderiales; family Thiobacillaceae; genus UBA6918. The sequence continues at coordinate 20,399 of DAIMZB010000003.1, forward strand.
AGCAGTTTTCTAATCACTTCAAGCCAGCAACTCCTGACTGTCGGGTAGCCAGCCACACTTTTACTGACATCGAGGGAGTTTATCCATGAGCAAGAAGAAACACCGACGCACCAAGCCGGTTTCACCCAGACCGCAGCCGGGCACGATGTTGCCGCTGGGTGCGATGTTGTTTGGCATGTCCCTGCTGCCAGCCACCATGGCGGCGGAGCCGGCGGCAAGCGAAACCACGCTGGCGACGGTCGAGGTGAAAGACCAGCAGGAACAGGAATCGCAGGACAGCTACCAGGCTACCAAAACACGCGTCGGAAAGGTGCTGCAAGACCCGCATGACATTCCACAAGCGGTCACCACTGTCACCAACAAACTGATGGAGGAGCAGCAGGTAAGCAGCCTGCGCGAAGCGCTGCGCAACGTGTCCGGCCTTACGTTCAATGCCGCAGAAGGCGGCCGCTCCGGGGACAACATGATGCTGCGCGGCTTCTACACCTTTGGGGACACCTATCTCGACGGCATCCGCGACACCGCTCAATATAACCGCGAGACCTTCAACCTGGAGCAGGTCGACGTGCTGCGCGGTTCCGCCGCCATGCTGTTCGGGCGCGGTCAGGCTGGCGGCGTCATCAACCAGGTTAGCAAGGTGCCGCTGCGCAAGGACCAATACAAGCTGACCGGAAGCATCGGTGAGGAGGGATATCAGGAAGCCACTGCCGACCTCAACAAGCGCCTGGGCGAGACGACCGCAGTACGCGTCAACCTCATGAAGCGCGACGAAGGCAGCTGGCGCAGCAACCCTGAAACCGGGGCCGAGCCGGAACTGCACCGTGATGGTGTTGCGGTCAGCTTTGCCACCGGCCTGCGCACCGATGACGAGTTCATCCTCAGCCACGTCTACACCCGCACGCGCGATATTCCGGATTACGGCTTCTCGTTCGACAGCACTACAAAAAAACCGAACAGAAATTTTCCGGTCGACTATTTCTGGGGCATCGATCGCAACTTCGACGACAGCGACACCCGCATTACCACCGGTACCTGGACACACCGTTTCTCGACGGTGAGCGAGCTGCGCACTTCGCTGCGCTACGCCGATTACGAGCGCAGCTACTGGGCGCGCACGCCCAGCGCGACCGTGGCGCCGGGCGACACCGGGCTTAACCTGCCCAGCACCAACGTCGGCCCCACGCGTGCGATGGACTACGAAACGCTGACCTTGCAGTCCGATTTCAATACCAAATTCCGCGCGCTTGGCATGAAGCATGAATTCCTCGCGGGCATGGAATATCTGCACGAAGACAGTCATCGAAACAGTTTGCAGAATCTGGGCGGGACGACTGTGCTCAATCCGCCGATCATCAAGCCCTATGTCGAATCGACCACCGCGACGCCGGTCGATTTCAAGGGCGACTCCTATGCGATCTACCTGCAGGACACAGCCGAGTTCATGCCTTTCTGGAAGGCCACGCTGGGCGTGCGCCGCGACAAGCTCGACGCCGATTATTCCAGTACCACCTCGCCCAGCCTGCGCTATGGCGAGTGGAGCTACCGTGCCGCGCTCTCCTGGCAGCCAAGGGACGAAATTCACTACTACCTGAGCTGGAGCGACTCCTTCAGTCCCACGGCCGATTTGTACCAGCTCACGCTGAAACCGCAGCCACCGGAGCGCAGCCAGGTCTATGAGCTTGGAGCCAAGTTCCTGCTCTTCGATGGCGACCTTGCATTGCGCGCCGCGCTGTATCGCGCGGAAAAGGAATGGGAGCGCAACACTGACCTTGAGTCTGCTGCCGCCGTGCTGACCAAAAAGCGCCGCACCGATGGCCTCGAACTGGAGGCAGCGGGGCGCCTGACCGATGACTGGGAAGTCTTCGCCGGTGTGGCGCTGATGAATGCAGAGATCCTGGAGGTTGCCGAGCAGTCGAATGGCACCCAGGCCAATCCTGATTACAAGGGCAAGCGCCCGCGCAATACGCCCCCCTATACCTTCAACCTGTGGACTACGTACAAGCTGGGTGGCGGCTGGAAGGTTGGCGGCGGAGTAGAGGCCAAGGGCGAGCGCTATGGCTACAACCCCAGCAGCTCAGGCCCGGTGCCCACGCTCAACGGCAAGTTCCACCCCAATACTGCGCCTGCCTATGAGCGTTGGGATGCGATGGTGGCCTACGAACAGAGAAACTGGGCGCTGCGTCTGAACATCCGCAATATATTCGACGTCGTCTGGTACGACGCGATCTACGACAACGGCTCGTTCAGTGTGCCGGGCACGCGCCGCCAGGCCATCCTGACGGGTGAACTGAAGTTCTAGCGAAGCGCGGGGGACATCACCCCCTGCTTTTTTAAAGGAAAGACATGCTGTTTCACATTCCCCGCGTGCTGGATCCCGAACAGCTGGCTCATTGCCGGAAATTGCTGGACAAGGCGCGGTGGACCGACGGCAAGGTTACCGCGGGTACACAGGCCGCCAGGGTCAAGAACAACCGCCAGCTGCCAGAGGACGGACCTGAAGCGAGGGCGCTGCGCGCCACAGTGTTGGAGGCGCTGAGCAAAAGTGCGCTGTTCTTCACCGCGGCGCTGCCCAAACGCATCTATCCGCCGCTATTCAATCGCTATGGAGGCGAGGCCAACGCCTTCGGAAACCATGTCGATAACGCCATTCGCACACATCCGGCCAGCGCCCAGCATGTGCGCACGGATATGTCATTCACCCTGTTTCTGGCTGAACCAGACGAATACGAGGGCGGCGAACTCGTGATCGAGGATGGTTTTGCTGGACGGCCAGTCAAGTTGCCGGCCGGTGACCTCATTCTTTATCCCTCATATAGCGTGCACCGTGTCGAGCCAGTCACGCGCGGCGTGCGGCTGGCCTGTTTCTCCTGGCTGGAGAGCATGGTTCGCGAACCGCACCAGCGTGAACTGCTCTACGAGCTAGACATGACCATCCTTGCGCAGCGCGAGCAGCAGGGCGATGGCGAGGTATCCGTGCGCCTGACCAGCTGCTATCACAACCTCATGCGCATGTGGGCCAACGTGTAATCCCGCAGCATTTCCGATTTGGCCGTCCGGTGTGGCTTTCCTAGAATGGAAGTTCGCATCCGCGCCGCCCTTTAGCCAACCTTTCCCCAGCCACCGGCATCTACGCGGGTTCCGTTGAACATTTCAGGAGAGAACCATGAAAGGCGACAAGAAAGTCATCCAGTATCTGAACAAGGCCCTGACGGTCGAGCTTACTGCCATCAACCAGTATTTCCTGCATGCGCGCATGTACAAAAACTGGGGATTGGCCGCGCTCGGCAAGCATGAATACGAGGAGTCCATCGAAGAAATGCGCCACGCCGACAAGCTGATCGAGCGCATCCTGTTTCTTGAAGGCTTGCCCAATCTGCAAGAGCTGGGCAAGCTACTGATCGGCGAGAACGTGCCCGAATGCATTGCCGGCGACCTCAAGCTGGAGCAGGGCGGACACAAGCTCTACGTTGAAGCCATTGCCTATTGCGAATCGGTCAAGGACTTCGTTTCGCGCGAAGTCCTCGCCGGCATTCTCGAAGACACCGAAGAGCACATCGATTACCTGGAAACCCAGCAGGACCTGATCGGGCAAATGGGCTTGCAGAACTACCTGCAGAGCGCGATGGGCGAAATCACTTCCTGACTCGCCTGGTTGATCAGCGTGGTTCTGCGGCCTGCGACGGCTGGCGTAAGCCCTTTATGCGCGCAATGAAGTCATCGACGTAGGTGAACACCACGGGGATGACCAAAAGACTCAGGAAGGTCGAGGTGATCAGGCCGCCGATGACAACGATCGCCATTGGTGCGCGGAAGCTTGGGTCGGTGCCGATACCGAGCGCGATTGGCGTCATGCCCGCGCCCATCGCCACCGTAGTCATCACGATCGGCCGCGCGCGCTTGCGGCAGGCGTCCAGCAGAGCATCCCAGCGGGAGAGGCCATGGTCGCGGCGTGCCATGATCACATAGTCGATCAGCAGGATGGAATTCTTGGTGGCGATGCCCATCAGCATGATCAGTCCGATCATCGAAGGCATCGACAGCGCTGTGTGGCTCAGGAACAGGGCCAGGAAGGCGCCAGGTATCGAAAGCACCAGCGCCGCCAGCACGGTGGCGGGCTGCACGAAGTCCTTGAACAGCAGCACCAGCACGATATAAATGCACAGCACCCCGGTCAGCATGGCGAGGCCGAAACTCGCGAACAGCTCGTTCATCGCCTCGGCGTCGCCGATTGTCGTCTGGGTCACGCCGGGCGGCAGGTTTTTGATGCTTGGCAGTGAGGTCGCCAGGCTTTCCACCAGCCCCAGCGGCTGCTGGTTCAGCTCAATGTCGAAATTGATGTTGCGCTGTCGGTCGTAGCGATCGATCTCGGCCGGGCCGCTGTCGATGCTGAGCGTGGCGACGTTGGCGATTGGCACCGGACCATGCCTGCCGGGCACCGTCATGCGCTCGAGCAGGGCCATGTCCTGGCGCGCGCCGGGCGGCAGCTTGACGATGATGGGTACCTGGCGCTGGGAAAGGTTCAGCTTGGGCAGATCCTGGTCATAATCGCCTGCCGTGGCGATGCGCAGGGTGTCGGCGATTGCCGCCGAGGTCACGCCCAGCTCCGCCGCCCTGGCAAAGTCGGGACGGATGACCAGTTCCGGGCGTACCAGGCTGGCGCTGGTGGTGACGTTGCCGATGCCGGGGATCGTGCGCAGCTCGCGTTCGACGGTGCGCGCGTGTTCGGCCAGCGCCTGGCCGTTCTCGCTTACCAGCACCAGCACATATTTCTCGTTCGAGCCGCCGAAGCCGACATTGACGCGCGCGCCGGGCAGTACCGCGAGCGCCTCGCGCAACTGGCGCTCGACTTCCTGCTTTTTCACCCCGCCGCGCTCGGAGCGGTGCGTCAGGTTGAGGGTCAGGGTTGCCTTCCGTACCTCGGCGGCGCCACGCGGCATGAAAGGGTCCGACCCCGAGGCCCCGCCGCCAACTGCCGTATAAACCAGCTTTACGTACGGGTTTTTCTGCACGATGGCACGCGCCTGCTCGGCGACAGCGAGTGTCTCCTTGAAGGTGCTGCCGGGCGGCAGAGACAGGTACACCTGCGTCTGCGAGAGATCGTCCGGCGGGATGAAGCCGGTGGGCAACAGCGGCACCAGCGCAAACGAGCCGAAGAAGAACACCGCCGCCCCGACCAGGGTCAGCACGCGATGCTTCAGGCACCCTGAAGCCCAGTTGAGATAACGCCCCATCCAGAACGGTTCGCCGTGGTCCTGCCTGGGCGGCTTGAGGAAATAGGCCGCCATCATCGGTGTGAGCATGCGCGCCACTACCAGTGAAAAGAACACCGCAATGGCCGCCGTCCAGCCGAACTGCACGAAGAATTTGCCTGGCACCCCGCTCATGAAGGCGGTGGGCAGGAACACCGCGATCAGCGTGAAGGTGGTGGCGATGACCGCCATGCCGATCTCGTTGGCTGCTTCCATCGCAGCCTGGTAGGGGCTCTTGCCCATGCGCAGGTGCCGGATGATGTTCTCGATCTCGACGATCGCATCATCCACGAGGATGCCGACTACCAGCGACATGGAAAGCAGGGTGACGATGTTGACCGTGAAACCCATGAGGTGCATCGCCGCGAAGGCCGGGATCATGGACAGCGGCAGCGCGGTGGCGGAAATAAGGGTGGCGCGCCAGTCGCGCAAGAACAGCCAGACCACCAGCACGGCAAGGATTGCGCCCTCATACATCAGCGACATCGAGCCGTCGAAGTTTTCCTGTACCGGATCGACGAAGTTGAAGGCCTCGGTAATGGTGATGTCGGGGTGCGCGGACTTGAGTTTCTCCAGTTCGGCGCGCACCCCGTTCGCCACCTCGATTTCACCCGCGCCGCGGCTGCGCGTGATTTCGAAGCCGACGACCGGCTTGCCATTGAGCAGTGCCGCCGAACGCTGCTCCGCCACGGTATCGGTGACGGTGGCCAGCTGGTCGAGGCGCACGCGGCGGCCGTCGGACAGCGCGATGTCCATGCGTGCCAGCTCATCCGCCGATTGGACGGTGGCGATGGTGCGTACTGTCTGTTCCGCTCCGCCCACGTCGGCACGGCCACCGGAAGCTTCCTGCTGGATCCGCCGCAGTTGCCGCGAGATGTCTGCCGCCGTCGCATTCAGCGCCAGGAGGCGGGCGGGGTCGAGTTCGACTCGCACCTCTCGGGTGACACCGCCTACACGCACCACTGCGCCCACGCCGCGCACGCTGAGCATGCTTTTGGTCACCGTGTTGTCGACGAACCAGGACAGCGCTTCGTCGTCCATGCGTGTCGATGCTACGGTGTAGGTCAGGATGGGCGAGCCGGCCAGGTTCGCCTTGGTGATCACCGGGTCGCGCAGATCGCCCGGCAAATCGGCTCGGATGCGTGTCACCGCATCGCGCACATCGTCGACGGCCTCTTGGGTCGGCTTCTCCAGCCGGAACTCGATGGTGACAGTGGCGGTGCCGTCCTGGATCTTGGTGTAGATGTGCTTGATGCCCTGTAGCGTGGCGACTTCGTTCTCGATCTTGCGCGCGATCTCGGTTTCCATCTGTGCGGGTGCTGCGCCCGGCAGGGAGGCTGTCACCGTTACCGTCGGCAGGTCGATATCCGGGAACTGCTGGATTTTCATGGACTTGAATGCCCACAAGCCACCCAGCGTGAGCATGATGAAAAACAGGATTGTCGGGATCGGATTCTTGATCGACCAGGAGGAGACGTTCATGGCGTGTGTGCGCTAAATCCTGCTTTGACGGAGGCTTATTTGTTTGACGGCGCGGCCGCTGGCGCGGCGTTTGCTACACGCACGATGTCGCCATCCGCGAGAAAGCCTGCGCCGCTTTCCACTACCTGCACATTGGGCTCGAGTCCGCCGGTGATTTCGATTTGATTGCCAGTACGGCGCCCGGTTGTAACCTTGGCCTGCGCGACCTTGTCTTTTCCCTCCAGACGAAATACATAAGAGAAACCGTCGCGCAGCACTACAGCAGATTGAGGCAGTGCCAGGGCAGGCGCGCGACCGAGTTCGAACTCGCCTCGCGCGAAACTGCCGGCGCGCAGGCCGGTGTCCGTCACCGGCAGATCGACATAAACAATCCCGTTCAGCGTCTGTGGATCGACGGTCGGTGCCACCATCCGGACGCGGCCCTGTACGCGCGCACCGCTGGGTGCAACCAATGCCGCCGCGATGCCTGGCTTGAGCTTGCCGAGATCGGGGGCGCTTACCTCTGCCCGCCATTCCAGGCGGCCGCCGCGGATCAGCCGGAACAGCTCCACGCCCGGCTGCGCCATCGAACCGACGGTGGCTGCGCGCGCCGAGATCACCCCCGCGTCGGGCGCGCGCACATAGGTCTGCGCCATGCGCACCTCGTCCGCCTGCAGCCGTGCGCGTGCCGCATTCAGGCGGGCATACGCCGCTTTTTCTGCGGTCAGGTACTGGTTGATCTGTTGCGCGCTCAGGAATCCGGTCTCCTGGTATTTGCGAGCACGGTCACCATTGGCGATGGCCTCGGCCAAAAGCGCCTCTGCTTCGCTAACCGAGGCCTTGGACTGCGCCAGATCCGCTGCCACGGTGTCGCTGGAAATACGCGCCAGCACCTGGCCTTTCGCCACGCGGTCGCCCACGTTCACCTTCACTTCCGTCAGACGCAGATTGCTGACTTCAGCACCGATCACCGCCTCCTGCCAGGCCGCGACATTGCCGTTGGCGGGCAGCACCTGCGGCCATTCCACTCGTTGCGGCATGGTCAGGGTTACGGTCAGCGCTGGCTTGGCGCTGGCTGTTTTCCCGGCGGCGGACTGGTCGGCACTTTTGCCGCAGGCGGCAAGTGCGGGGAGTAAAAGAAGGATGAAGAGGCGGCGCATGATTGATTGTTTGGGGGAGCAGGGCATAAGCATAAACGATGGCGGGCTGAGGGTGCTCGCCAGAATAGATGAGGTCATGTGTATGGATACCGTTTTCCCCCTTGAATGTTTTCCTGGGAACGTGAAAAGTCTTACTGACATCTAATGTGACAAGAACCCGGAAAAACGGAGCGGACCATGCAGCAGCCTCAGGAAGCCAAGAACGAACAGCCCTTGTCCGATGCCGAACTGGCAAAGCGCATTACGGACGGGGATCTTTCCATGCTGCCGCGGCTGATGCGGCGCCACAACCAGACCTTGTATCGAACCGCGCGCAGCATTCTTAACGACGACGCCGAGGCCGAGGACGCGGTGCAGGAAACCTACCTCCTGGCCTATCGGGCCATGGGCCAGTTCCAGGGCAACGCCAGGCTGTCCACCTGGCTGGTGCGTATTGCCGTCAATGCGGCGCTGGCGCGCTTGCGCAAGCGCCAGCGCCGTGCCGAAGTGATTGATCTGTATGGTGATGCGGCGCCGGACGACAGGATGCTGGAGGCAAACATGGGCGAACGTTCACCCGAACAACCTGAGCAGGCGCTGCTGCGCGCGGAAACGCGACGCCTGGTCGAGGACAAGATCAACCGGCTGCCAGATGCGTTCCGTACCGTGTTCGTGCTGCGCGCGCTGGAGGAAATGTCGGTTGAGGAAACTGCCGATTGTCTCGGCATTCCACAAGAAACGGTGCGTACTCGCTATTTTCGCGCCCGTGGCCTGTTGCGCGAGGCCCTCGCGCGCGAAATCGATACCAGCATCGCCGATGCATTCTCCTTCGCCGGAGACCGCTGCGACCGAATTGTTGCAGGCGTGATGGCGAAGCTGGGTTCTGCTCCCCCAATGCCAGACACCTGACCATTCCTGGCGCACCTGTCGCCAGGCTTTCCCGCAGTGCTTTTTTGTCTTTCAGGAGATCGACATGTATTCATTCATCCAAAATTCGGAAAAATCGTCCCTTTTCGTCCCGGCAGGCGCAGCAGACGAATCGCGCCGTTCCTTCCTCGGCCATTCCGGCCTGCTGCTCTCGGGGGCGGCCATCGCCCTGCTCGCCGGTCGTGAGGTGCTGGCCAAGGGTAATGCGTCTTCGGACGCTGACGTGAATATCCTCAACTCTGCACTAGGCGCCGAACTCGAGGCAGTGGCGGCCTATCAGGCAGGCGCGGAAAGCGGGCTGCTGCAAAAGCCCGTGCTCGATCTGGCGCTAACCTTCCAGGGGCACCACAAGGAGCACGTCGAGGTGCTGTCGAAAACCATCGCAAAACTGGGCGGCAAGCCGGTAGAGGCGAAGAAGAGCTATACCTTTCCGATGGACAAGCTGAAGAGCCAGGCGGACGTGCTGCGCTTTGCGGCCACGCTGGAAAAAGGCGCGGTCAGCGCGTATCTGGGCGCAGTGCCGATCTTCGCGAACCGCGAGCTGTCGAAGGCCGCCGCCAGCATTCTCGGCGACGAAGCGATGCACTGGGCGGTCTTGCGCAATGCCCTGGGCGATGCGCCTGTGCCGGCGGCCTTCGTTTCGTGAAAGCAGCGCCACTCGCGTTTTTGCTGGCCGGCATGGCGCAAGCCATGCTCGCGAATGCGGCGTCAGGCGATCCGGCGAGAGGCGAGGCGATCTATGGGCGGTGCCTTGCCTGCCATGCCCTAGCCTATGATCGTACCGGCCCGCACCACTGCGGGCTGCTGGGGCGCCGCGCCGGGAGCGTACTGGGGTTTGCATATTCGGATGCGATGCGCCGCTCGAACTGGGTGTGGAATGCGCAAACGCTCGATCGCTTTCTGGCCAATCCGATGAAGGCGCTGCCAGGCACCACCATGGGCTACGCCGGCATCGCCGACCGCCAGGAACGCAGCGATCTGATCGCATATCTCAAGCAGGCGGATCAATCGGCCGAATGCCACAAACAGTGAATTAAAAACGCCCGTGCCGGAACCAACCCGTGCCGGGCATTGTCATTGTTGCCAGGCTTTTTCCATTAAATCGAACTATGCAAAAGTCGTTCACCGTGAAACGCATCCTTTTTCAGGCCCTGTTCATCGCCCTGGTCATCCCTGTCGCCTGGGCCGGGCCTGCTGCTCCGGTCATCAACGTGTACAAGAGTCCGAGCTGCGGCTGCTGCGGCAAGTGGATCGACCATCTCAAGGCCAACGGCTTTACTGTGCATAGTTACGATACCGCCAACGTGTTTCAGCACAAGATCCGGCTGGGCATTCCTCAGGGCTACGATTCGTGCCATACCGCGGAAGTGGGCGGCTATGTGATCGAGGGCCATGTGCCGGCGCAGGATATCAAACGGTTGTTGAAAGAGCGGCCGCAGGCTCGCGGACTGACAGTGCCTGGCATGCCGGTCGGTGCTCCTGGCATGGAACAGGGTAACCTCAAGGAAGCGTATGACGTGATCCTGCTGGACAAGGATGGCAGGCCGCAAGTGTATTCGCGACATTGAGAGCGGCTTTGCTTTCAGTGTGAACGTTCGTGGGCCCGGATGGGCCAGTTCTTCCTTGTACCCACGCTGCCTCGGCCGTTGCATCGCCGCCATTTCACGAGGAGTCTTCTTTTAAGGCGGCTGCGGCGCGCCCCCACTTGGCGTGACGTCTATTTCCCGTGCTGTGGTCAGGGTAAATTGACACAGCCGCTTTAGCTGCTAACGTCAACTTGACGGTTTGTTTTTATGTCCCCAGGCGCAAGCGGGCTTCCCAGGCGGGCACGGCGCCGAAACCCCATCGTCATTAGCGGCTTTCGCCTGGAAGCAGGGCGCCCAATTCAGGTGCGCCGGCTGGCATGGAGGCAATGATGTTTACCGCCAATCCCTTTCTCGCGCTTGCGGATGTTGTCTCTCCCGCGATCATGCAGGGTTACCTTGTGCTGATGGCGCTCGCGGTGGCGGCTGGCACGGTTTTCGACATGCTGCACAAGCAAAGCGCGAAATTCTTCGCGCAGGAATGGCTGGCTTCGAAGATGCATGCAAAGCGCCGGCTTGGCAGCGGCGAGATCGCTTCGCTGGCGGCCAGAACCCTCCTGAAAGAAGTCGCGGCGTCGGGTGAGTTCTGCAAGCCCGCGCGCAGGCTGTCGCATCTGCTGATGTCCTACGGCTTTGTCATCTACCTGCTCACGACCATCGTCATGGTCTGTGCTTATCCCACGGAAGCTACACCCACGCCGGCGGTGCTGCCGGTCCTTTGGCACTTCGGCGCGCTGATGGTGGCGGTCGGCGGCTACTGGTTTTTCTTTCTGCTGCGGGTGGACGTGGCGCACGAAGGCCGCTCGCCTTTCCATCTGGTGCACGCCGACCTGTTCATTGTCTCGCTGCTGGGAAGCGTGAGCTTCGCGCTTGTCTGGGCATTCATGCAGACGACGGCCTATCCTGCCGTGGCCTGGGTATTTTTTGCGCTATATGTCTTCTTCAGTACGCTACTGTTCGTTTCCGTGCCGTGGTCCAAGTTTGCGCACATGTTCTACAAGCCCGTCGTGGCTTTCCAGCGCAGGGTGGAGGAAGCCAATGGCTCTTCCAGACTGCCCACGCCCACGACGCCGGGAGGGAAGAGATGCCCACCTTCACATACATGACGCGCTGCGATGGGTGCGGACAGTGCGTGAACATCTGCCCATCCGACATCATGCATATCGACCGCACATATCGCAGGGCCTACAACATCGAGCCAAACTTCTGCTGGGAGTGTTATTCCTGCGTGAAAGCCTGCCCGCAGCACGCCATCGACGTGCGCGGCTATGCCGACTTCGCGCCGCTCGGCCACAGCGTGACCGTGTTGCGGGACGAAGGCAGCGGCACGGTCTCTTGGAAGATCAGGTACCGCGACGGACGCGAGAAGGAATTCAGCTTCCCGATCCGCACCACTCCCTGGGGTTCCATCAGGCCGCCATCCGATTACACGGCGCCCGAAGCCATCGCCCTGAGTTCACCCTTGCTCGCGCACGAGCCCGATGCATTGATGGTAGAGGCGCTGCCAGGGTTGCCGCCGGTAGCGCCGCAGCATTAGGCCCGACGCCATGAGCCTGTTCACTTCAAGAAAAACCCAATTCGTGGACGCCGACATCCTCATCATCGGCGGCGGTTTTGGCGG
>DAIMZB010000003.1:32388-41014 GCA_036734185.1 Thiobacillaceae bacterium
TCGCGCGCCGGGCTGGCCGACGGACCAGCGGATTTTGGCGTCGGGGCCGAGATTCAAAGCGCTCATGCCTTCGGCATCGGTCGTGGGCTGGGGCAGTGCTGCGTTGTCGGCATCTGCGGTTTTGGCGGCTGCGGCGCGGCGTACGAATCGCGCTTCTGGGGGCGCCGCCTCAAGATCGCGCTGGTCGAGAAGGCCAACATCGAGCGCAGCGGCGCCGTTGCCCACGGCCTGTCGGCGATCAACTGCTATATGGGCATGCGCTGGGGTGAAAACCAGCCGGACGATTTCGTGCGCTATGCACGTGGCGATCTCATGGGCCTGGTGCGCGAGGACCTGATCTTCGACATCGCGCGGCATGTCGATTCCACTGTGCACAAGTTCGAGGAGTGGGGCCTGCCCATCATGCTCAACCCCGAGACCGGCCATTACCAGCGCGAAGGCAAATGGCAGATCATGATCCACGGCGAGAGCTACAAGCCCATCATCGCCGAGGCCGCGCGCAAGTCGGCGAGCGAGGTCTACAACCGCATCATGGTCACGCACCTGCTGATGGACAAGACAAAGCCGAACCGCGTGGCTGGCGCCATCGGCTTTAGCGTGCGTGACGGCCGCTGCTATGTGTTCCGCGCCAAGGCTGTCATCGTTGCGGCCGGCGGCGCTTCGCACATCTTTCGCCCGCGTTCCATCGGCGAAGGCACCGGTCGCACCTGGTACGCGCCGTGGAGCAGCGCCTCGGCCTACGGGCTGGTGCTGCAGGCGGGCGCCAAGATGATCCAGATGGAGAACCGCATCGTGCTCGCCCGCTTCAAGGATGGCTACGGCCCGGTCGGCGCCTGGTTTCTGCTGCTCAAGGCCTTTGCCACTAACGCCTATGGCGACAGATACGAAGCCGCGCATCTGGATGGAATCAATGCGCTGGTCGGCAAGTACGCCGAAACGGTGCCGCTGCCGACCTGTCTGCGCAACCATGCCATGATCGAGGAGATCAAGGCTGGCCGCGGGCCCATCTATATGCACACCCAGGAAGTACTCGACAGCCGAGAAAAGGAAGAAATCGGCTGGGAAGACTTTCTCGACATGACCATTGGCCAGGCCGTGGTCTGGGCCTCGCAGAACATCGACCCCAGGGAGCAGCCCTCCGAGCTCATTACCTCCGAGCCCTATGTCATGGGTTCGCACGCCACGTGTTCGGGTGCCTGGGCCAGCGGCCCGGAGGATGCCGCGCCCGGCGACTACCAGTGGGGCTACAACCGCATGACCACGGTGGAGGGCCTGTTCGGCGCCGGCGACACCATCGGCGGTTCCGCGCACAAGTTTTCATCCGGATCGTTCACCGAAGGCCGCATCGCCGGCAAGGCGGCGGTGAAATATGTCATGGACATGGGCGAGAACCTGCCGCAGCTCGACGAGACGCAGGTCAAACAGCTCGAACAGGCCATCTTCAAGCCGCGCGAGAATTACGAAGTGGGTCGCAACGAGATCGTCGCCGGTACGGTGTCACCGAGCTACCTCTCGCCGCTGCAGGGGCTGCAAAGACTGGAAAAGCTCATGGACGAATATGCCGGCGGAATCAGTACCTTCTACATGACCAGCGAACCCATGCTCCGGCGCGGGCTGGAGTTGATGGCCATGCTGAAGGCGGACCTCGATCACATCGGCGCCGAGGACCTGCACCAGCTGCAACGCGCATGGGAGCTCAATCACCGGGTTTGGACTTCGGAGGCGGTGCTCCGGCACACGCTATACCGGCAGGAAACCCGCTGGCCCGGCTACTACTACCGCGGGGATTTTCCCCGGATGGACGATGCCGATTGGCACGTGTTCACTGCGTCGCAATACGACGCCGGCACGAATGAATGGCAGATGAGCAAGCTGCCCGTGCATCACATCATCGCTTGAACAGCGTGCGCGCAATCAGCCTCCGTGCCACCCATGAGGCGCGCTGTGTTCCTGATCCGGGCAGGGTGACCTGCTGCCTCAATTGCAGGCTGCCGGTTTCGCCTAGCCGTTCTTGACCGGTCGAAGCTAGTCTTCGTGGATGTTGCGTGGATCGGGCTTGGCCGGGCCGGCTTTCTTTTGCGCCGCCTTCAGGCGCTTGGCCAGCGCAACGACATGCGCGTCGGAGTCATATTCGCTCCAGTGGAAGTCGTGATCCTCTTTTTTCCAGGTATCGGCCACCACCTGCAAGGGGGCGTCTCCGCCATTTCTGTGTGTCCTCAGTTGCATGATGCTCACCTCCTTTCATGCAGGTATTTTTTATAGCTGCTGAGGCGGGGATAACAACCGGAACCAAAGTAAGGTTTCTATTTCCTGCTGCGGAACATCGGCGCCAGATAGCGCCCAGTATGGCTGGCCGGATTCGCCGCCACATCTTCCGGCGTGCCGGTGGCGATGATCTGGCCGCCGCCCGCCCCGCCCTCGGGCCCGAGGTCAATGAGCCAGTCGGCGGTTTTGATGACGTCGAGGTTGTGCTCGATCACCACCACGCTGTTGCCCTGGTCGGTCAAGCGATGCAGCACCTTCAGCAGCAGCTCGATGTCGGCAAAGTGCAGGCCGGTGGTGGGCTCGTCGAGGATGTAGAGGGTGCGGCCGGTGTCGCGCTTCGATAATTCCAGCGACAGCTTGACGCGCTGCGCCTCGCCGCCGGACAGCGTGGTGGCGGATTGGCCGAGTTGCACGTAGCCCAGGCCAACGTCCATCAAAGTCTTCAGTTTCTTGGCCACGGCGGGCACGGCGCTGAAAAACTCCAGCGCCTCTTCCACGGTGAAGTCCAGCACGTCATGGATGGTCTTGCCCTTGTATTGAATCTCCAGCGTCTCGCGGTTGTAACGCAGGCCATGGCAGACGTCGCAGGGCACGTAGATGTCGGGCAGGAAATGCATTTCCACCTTGATCACGCCGTCGCCCTGGCAGGCTTCGCAGCGCCCGCCCTTGACGTTGAAGGAGAAGCGCCCGGGGCCGTAGCCGCGCGTGCGCGCTTCTGGCACGCCCGCAAACAATTCGCGTATCGGCGTGAACAGGCCGGTGTAGGTGGCGGGGTTGGAGCGCGGCGTACGGCCGATGGGCGACTGATCGACGTTGATGACCTTGTCGAAGAATTCCAGGCCCTCGATGTCGGCATAGGGCGCGGGTTCCTCGGTGGAACCGTAGAGGTGCCGCGCCACCGCGTTGTAGAGGGTGTCGTTGATAAGCGTGGACTTGCCCGAGCCGGACACGCCCGTCACGCACACGAACAGGCCCAGGGGCAGCGACAGGCTCACGTTTTTGAGGTTGTTGCCGGTGGCGCCGTTCAGCAGCAGCTGTCTTTCGGGGTCGGCCTTGCGGCGCTTTTTCGGCACCGCGATTTCCTTCTTGCCGGAAAGATATTTTCCGGTGAGCGAAGCGGGGTTGGACTGGACTTCAAGCGGAGTGCCAATCGCCACCACCTCGCCGCCATGCTCGCCTGCGCCGGGGCCCATGTCCACCACGTAGTCTGCGCTGCGGATGGCGTCCTCGTCGTGCTCCACCACCAGCACCGAGTTGCCGAGGTCGCGCAGGTGCTTCAACGTATCGAGCAGGCGGTCGTTGTCGCGCTGGTGCAGGCCGATAGAGGGCTCGTCCAGCACGTACATGACGCCGGTGAGGCCGGAGCCGATCTGGCTGGCCAGTCGAATGCGCTGCGCCTCGCCGCCGGAAAGCGTATCGGCGGAACGGTTGAGCGATAGGTAATCCAGCCCGACGTTGACCAGGAAGCCCAGCCGCGCATTGATTTCCTTGACGATGCGTTCCGCGACCTGGGCGCGGTGGCCGGACAGCGCAAGGCTGTCGAAAAAGGCGCGCGCGTTTTTCAGTGGCCAGCCGCTGATGGCGTGCAGGGTTTCGCCGCCGATGAAGACGTTGCGCGCTTCTTCGCGCAGGCGCGAGCCTTCGCATTCCGGACAGGGGCGGGTGTTGAGGTATTTCGCCAGCTCCTCGCGCACGGCGAGCGAGTCGGTTTCCTTGTAGCGCCGCTCCATGTTCTTCACGATGCCCTCGAAGGCATGTTTGCGCGTAGTGAAGCCGCCCTTTTCGCCCAGGTGCTTGAAGGCGATGGTTTCCTTGCCGGAGCCGTTGAGGATGATGCCCTGCACGCGCTCGGGCAGGTCCTCGAATGCCTTGTCGAGGTCGAAGCCGTAGTGCAGGGCCAGGCTTTGCAGCATCTGGTAATAGAAATGGTTGCGGCGGTCCCACCCCTTGATCGCACCGGCCGCCAGCGACAGGTGCGGGAAGGAAACGATGCGCTCCGGGTCGAAGAAGGTCACCGCGCCAAGGCCGTCGCAATGCGGGCAGGCGCCCATGGGGTTGTTGAAGGAGAAGAGGCGGGGCTCCAGCTCGGGCAGCGCGTAGTCGCAGACCGGGCAGCTGAACTTGGCCGAGAACAGGTGCTCCTTGCCGGAATCCATTTCCACCGCCAGGGCGCGGCCGTCGGCGTGGCGCAGGGCGGTTTCGAAGGACTCGGCCAGGCGCTGCTTGATGTCGGCGCGGACTTTCACGCGGTCCACCACCACTTCGATGGTGTGCTTCTTGTTCTTGTCCAGTTTCGGCACTTCGCCGATTTCGAACACCTTGCCGTCAACCCTGACCCTGACGAAGCCCTGCGCCTGCAGTTCGGTGAAGAGGTCGAGGTTTTCGCCCTTGCGGCCGACGATCAGCGGGGCCAGGATCATGAGCTTGGTGTCTTCGGGCAGCGCCAGCACCTGATCGACCATTTGCGACACGGTTTGCGCCGCCAGCGGAATGGCGTGCTCCGGGCAGCGCGGCTCGCCGGCGCGGGCGAACAGCAGGCGCAGGTAGTCATGGATCTCGGTGACCGTGCCCACGGTGGAACGCGGATTGTGGCTGGTGGCCTTTTGTTCGATGGAAATGGCCGGGCTCAGGCCCTCAATCAGGTCCACGTCCGGCTTTTCCATCATCTGAAGGAACTGGCGGGCGTAGGCCGACAACGATTCAACGTAGCGGCGCTGGCCTTCTGCATACAGGGTGTCAAACGCGAGCGAGGACTTGCCCGAGCCGGACAGGCCGGTGATGACCACGAGCCGGTTCCTCGGGATGTCGAGGCTGATATTTTTCAGGTTGTGGGTGCGGGCGCCCCGCACGCGGATGTATTCCATTTTCACAGAGGTCCTGCAAGCGCAACCTGCTAATATACGGCATTTCGCACTCGCTTCGCTCCCCCGGTTTCGGCCTTGGACAACCCAGACAAACTGACCTCCGTTGAAAAGCGCGCCACCATTGGGCTGGCCTCGATTTTCGGCCTGCGCATGCTGGGCATGTTCCTGATTTTGCCCGTTTTCGCCCTTTATGCCCCCACCCTGCCGGGCGGGGACGACCATTTCCTGGTCGGCATGGCGCTCGGCGCCTACGGCCTGACCCAGGGTCTCCTGCAACTGCCTTTCGGCATGGCGTCCGACCGCATCGGCCGCAAGAAGGTGATTCTGTTCGGCTTGGGGATTTTTGCTGCTGGCAGCTTTGTCGCGGCCTCGGCTGCCAGCATCTACTGGGTGATCATCGGGCGCGTGATCCAGGGCGCGGGCGCGGTGTCCTCGGCTGTGACGGCGATGCTGGCCGATCTGACCCGCGAGGAGCACCGCACCAAGGCCATGGCCGTGATCGGCACGAGCATCGGACTGACTTTCGCGTTGTCGCTGGTGCTGGGGCCGGTGCTGGACCACGCCATCGGCGTGCCGGGCATCTTCGCGCTGACCGGGGTGCTGGCCCTGCTGGCCATGTGGGTGGTGAAAAGCTACATTCCGGACCCGGCCTCAACCCATTTTCATGGCGATGCCGAGGCCAATCCGGCGCGCCTCAAGGATGTGCTGCGGGATACCCAGCTTTTGCGGCTCAATTACGGCATTTTTGCCCTGCATGCCGCGCAAATGGCCATGTTCGTTGCCGTGCCGGTGATGCTGGTCAAGGGCGCCGGCCTCACGCCCGACCATCACTGGTGGGTATACCTGTCGGTGCTGCTGCTGTCCTTTGTGTTCATGGTGCCGGCCATCATCTTTGGCGAGAAGCGCGACAAGCTGAAGCCGGTCTTTGTGGGCGCGGTGGCGCTGATGCTGGTGGCGCAGCTCAGCCTGATGGAGGCGCAGTCCTCGCTGTGGGGCCTGGCGGCCGCGCTACTGGCGTATTTTGTGGCCTTCAATATTCTGGAGGCGACCCTGCCGTCGCTGATTTCCAAGCTGGCTCCGGCCAGCGCCAAAGGGACGGCCATGGGGGTTTACAATACCGCCCAGGCGCTGGGGCTGTTTGTCGGCGGCGCACTGGGCGGCTGGCTGGCCCAGCATCACGGTTTTGGCGCGCTATTCGCCTTTTGCGGCGTATTGATGACCGCCTGGCTGCTGCTGGCGCTGGGCATGCGCACCCCCCCGGCGGTGCGCACCCGCCTGTACCGGGTGGAGGGGCTGGACGAAGCCAGGGCCGCTGCACTGAGGATCGAACTCGCCTCATTGCCTGGCGTAAGGGAAGTAGCGGTCATGGCCGATGAGGGCATGGCCGTGCTGAAGGTGGCGAAAAGCGGCTGGGACGAGGCTGCCGCCATGCAATTGATCAAAGGGGAAACTTAAAGATGGCATCGGTCAACAAGGTCATACTCATCGGCAACCTCGGGCGCGACCCGGAAATTCGCTACATGCCGTCGGGCGACGCACTCGCGACGCTGAACATCGCCACCACCGACACGTGGAAGGACAAGAGCGGCGAAAAGCAGGAGCGCACCGAATGGCACCGCGTCTCGATGTTTGGCCGGCTGGCCGAGATTGCAGGCGAGTACCTGAAGAAGGGCTCGCAGGTCTACATTGAAGGCCGTCTCCAGACCCGCAAATACACCGACAAGGACGGGGTCGAGAAGTACAGCACCGAAATCGTCGCCAATGAAATGAAGATGCTCGGCGGCCGGGGCGCAGCCGGCGGCACGGCCGACATGGACAGCGCGCCCGCTCCGCGCGCGTCCAGCCGTCCCGCCTCTTCGGGCGCGGCTGCTCCGTCCAGGGCTCCGGCTGGCGGCGCGTTCGACGATCTCGAAGACGATATTCCGTTCTAAGCCGCCATTCGCATGCCCTGCCAGGCACGGGCATGCGAAGCCGCCCGCCTGCGAGGCCCGATCGGGTGTTCTCGGATTGTATAAGCCACTGCTTATAAACGTATTTCTGGTGTAAAATCGCCAGCAATCAAACTTGTTTTCAGGAGTAAATCATGCCGATTTATGCCTATGCCTGCTCCGCCTGCGGCCATGTCGAGGACGTGATGCAGAAAATGTCGGATGCCGTGCTGACCACCTGCCCCAAGTGCGGTGCGCAAAGCTTTGCCAAGCAGGTCACCGCGGCCGGCTTCGCCTTGAAGGGGTCGGGCTGGTACGCCACCGATTTCAAGGGCGGCAGCAAGCCGGCTGAAAAGAAGGAAGAGGCGCCCGCCCCTGCCTGCGGCAGCGGCGGTTGCGCTGCCTGTTCTTGAAGTGCCTTGCGGACGGGTTACCGAAGGCGGCACAGGGCGGCTTAGGCCGCCCGATTGTTTATGGCACGCCCCAATTGTTTCCCCCGCAGTGATTGCCTGAATTCATGAAACGCTATTTCATCACCGGTCTGCTGATCTGGGTCCCGCTGGGCATCACCTTGTGGGTGCTCAATCTGCTCATCGGCACCATGGACCAAAGCCTGCAGCTGCTGCCTGAGAGCTGGCAGCCGCAAGCCTGGCTGGGATTTCGCGTTCCCGGCCTCGGAGTCATCCTCACCCTGGTGGTGATCCTGGTGACCGGCCTGGCCGCGGCCAACATCATCGGCCGGCGTCTGGTCGACTTCTGGGAGGCCGTGCTGTTGCGCATCCCCGTGGTCAAGACCATTTACAACAGCGTCAAGCAGGTTTCCGACACTTTGCTGGCGAGCGACAGCCACGCCTTCCGGAAAGTGCTGCTGGTGCGGTATCCGCATCCAGAGGCGTGGTCGATCGCGTTCCAGACCAAGGTTCCCGAAACGGTTGAGGACAGTCTGAAGGACGAATACGTGGCGGTATTCATCCCCACCGCGCCCAGCCCGGTCAACGGCTTTTATTTCTTCGTGAAGAAGAGCGAGACCATCGAGCTCGACATGAGCGTCGACCTGGCCCTGAGGACCATCGTGTCCATGGGCGTGGCGACCGAAAACGGGGCCGCCAGAACAGAAAAACTGCGCTCGCGCTTCGCTGGCAATCAATGAGCGCAACCCAATAACCGAGATCAACAACATGATGCGTACCCATACCTGCGGCGAAGTCAACGCCGCGCACATCGGCCAGGCCGTGACCTTTTGCGGCTGGGCGCACCGTCGCCGCGACCACGGCGGCGTGATCTTCATTGACCTGCGCGACCGCTATGGCCTGGTGCAGATCGTTTGCGATCCGGACATGGGCGAGGATTTCAAGCATGCGGAAAGCGTGCGCAACGAATTCGTGCTGCGTATTACCGGCAACGTGCGTGCGCGCCCCGAGGGCACGGCCAACCCCAACCTGCCCACTGGCGAGATCGAAGTGCTGGCGAAGAAAATCGAAGTGCTGAATGCCGCCGCCACGCCGCCTTTCCTGATCGACGACGACAACATCAACGAGAACACGCGCCTGACCTACCGCTATCTCGACC
>DAIMZB010000004.1:0-17463 GCA_036734185.1 Thiobacillaceae bacterium
CGCCGCAAGCGGCTGCGCCGGCCGCGCAGGCCATCGCCAAGACTGCGCCGTCGGTTTCGCCCGCCACGCCCCCTGTCGCCGTCGCTCCTGCCGCTGATCTGCGCCTGCAGTTCGACGAAATATCCTGGGTGCAAGTCCGCGACAGCAGCGGCCAGATCGTGCATTCGGGCCTCAACCCCGCTGGCACGTCGGTGGATGTCGCGGGCAAGGCGCCGTTCTACCTGGTGATCGGCAATGCCGACAAGGTCCGCCTGACTTACAAGGGCAAGGCGATCGATCTCAAGCCTTTTACTTCAGTCGACGTTGCGCGACTGACCTTGAACCCGTGAGCGCCATGGACCCGAACCCATCCCGTTCCCGACGCAGGGGCCAGGCCCGCGTCGGCCATGTGCTCGTGGGCGGCGGCGCCCCCATCGTTGTACAGTCGATGACCAACACCGATACCGCCGATGTCGCCGGCACGGTGGCGCAGGTCGCTGACTTGCATCGCGCCGGTTCCGAACTGGTGCGCATCACCGTCAATACGCTGGAAGCGGCGCAGGCCGTCCCGGCGATTCGCGAGAAGCTCGACGCCATGGGCGTTGGCGTGCCGCTGATTGGCGACTTCCATTTCAACGGCCACAAGCTGCTGACCCAGGTGCCTGAGTGTGCGCAGGCGCTGGCCAAGCTGCGCATCAACCCCGGCAACGTGGGGCGCGGCGAAAAGCGCGACGAGCAGTTCGCCACGCTGATCGAGATCGCCTGCAAGTACGACAAGCCGGTGCGCATCGGCGTGAACTGGGGCAGTCTCGACCAGGAGCTGGCCGCGCGCATGATGGACGAGAATGCCAGGCTTGCCCAGCCCGCGGATGCCAGGGACGTGATGTTTCAGGCCATGATCGCTTCTGCATTGCAGTCCGCGAAGCGCGCCGAGGAGTTGGGTCTTGCCGGCGACAGGATCATTCTTTCGTGCAAGATGAGCGCGGTGCAGGACCTCATCACCGTGTACCGCGACCTCGCCTCGCAGTGCGACTATCCGCTGCACCTGGGCCTCACCGAAGCCGGCATGGGCAGCAAGGGCATCGTGGCCTCGACCGCGGCACTGGCGGTGCTGCTGCAGGAAGGCATCGGCGACACCATACGGGTTTCATTGACACCGGAGCCGGGCGAATCGCGCACCAAGGAAGTCCAGGTGGCGCAGGAGATTTTACAAACGATGGGCCTCAGAGCGTTCACCCCGCTGGTGACCGCCTGCCCCGGCTGCGGCCGTACGACCTCGACCGTGTTCCAGGAACTCGCGCTCAAGATCCAGACCTGGCTCAGGGGCCAGATGCCGGGCTGGCGCGGTACCTATCCGGGCGTGGAGGAAATGAAGGTCGCGGTCATGGGCTGCGTCGTCAACGGGCCGGGCGAGTCCAAGCATGCCAACGTCGGCATCTCGCTGCCCGGCACCGGCGAAGTGCCGGTGGCGCCGGTTTACGTGGACGGCAAGAAGACCGTGACCTTGAAGGGTGACAGAATCGCCGAGGATTTCCAGGCGATCGTGGAGGACTACGTCCAGCGGACGTACGGAACAAACAGAACATGAGCAACAATCTGCAAAGCGTCCGCGGCATGAACGACATGCTGCCGCAGGATGCCGACACCTGGCGGTTTTTCGAGGACACGGTGCGCGCCTGGCTGCACAGCTACGGTTACCGCGAGATCCGCACGCCCATCCTCGAACACACCGCATTGTTCAAGCGGGCCATCGGCGAGGTGACCGACATCGTCGAGAAGGAGATGTACACCTTTGTCGACGAACTCAACGGCGAATCCCTGACCTTGCGTCCCGAGGGCACCGCCTCGTGCGTGCGCTCGGTGGTGCAGAACAACCTGCTGTACGACGGCGGCAAGCGGCTGTGGTACATGGGCCCGATGTTCCGCCACGAGCGCCCGCAGAAGGGGCGCTACCGCCAGTTCCACCAGGTCGGCGTGGAGGCGCTCGGCTTTGCCGGCCCGGACACCGACGCCGAGCACATCCTGATGAGCGCGGACTTGTGGAAACGCCTGGGCGTGTCGCCGGTGCTGGAACTCAATACCCTGGGCGACAGCGAGACGCGCCGCCGCCACCGCGAGCGCCTGATCAGGCATTTCGAGGCCAATCTCGACGTGCTCGACGAGGACGCGAAGCGGCGCCTGCACAGCAATCCGCTGCGCATCCTCGACACCAAGAATCCGGCCATGCAGGCGCTGGTCGAGGCCGCGCCCAAACTGATGGACGACCTTGACGAGGAATCGCTCGCGCATTTCGAGGCGGTACAAAAGCTTTTGCACGACCTCAATATCGAGTACCGCATCAACACCCGGCTGGTGCGCGGCCTGGACTACTACAACCGCACCGTGTTCGAATGGGTGACCGACAAGCTCGGCGCGCAGGGCACGGTTTGCGCCGGCGGCCGCTTCGACGGGCTCATCGAGCAGCTGGGCGGCAAGCCCGCGCCGGCCTGCGGTTTTGCTATGGGCATCGAGCGCTTGCTGGCGCTGCTGGAAATTGAAGGCATGAAGCCGGCCAGCTACGCGCCCGACGTGTACCTGGTGCACGCGGGCGAAGCGGCCGCGAGCTGGGCCTGGCAAGTGGTGCGCAAGCTAAGGGAACTGGGTATTGCCGTGGCCATGCACGCTGGCGGCGGCAGCTTCAAGTCGCAGATGAAAAAAGCCGACGCGAGCGGCGCGCGCCATGCGGTGGTGATCGGCGACAATGAAGCGGCAGAGAACAGGCTCGTGCTGAAGCCGTTGCGCGAGGCATCCGAGCAGGCGACACTTGGTATCGAGGAAGCCGCAGACATTCTGCGGCGCAAATAAGGAAGAGACATGGCGGCATTTGACCTGGAAGAGCAGGAACAGCTCGAGGCACTGAAGGCCTGGTGGAAGCAATGGGGCAATTATGTGATCTATGGCGTGTCCGCGCTGCTGATCGCGGTGGCCGGCTACCAGTACTGGCGCACCTACACGGCCAATCAGCTTATGGAAGCATCGGCGCACTTCGACAGTATGAACAATGCGCTGGAAGGCGGCGACATGAAGACCGCCCGCGAGCAGGGCGCCCTGCTGGTGGACAAGTACGGCAAAACGCCCTATGCCACCCGCGCGGCCCTGATGGTCGCCAGCATCAACGTGCAGAACAAGGACACCAAGAGCGCCAAGGCGCAGCTACAGTGGGTGTCCGGCAATGCCAGGGAAGTCGCGCTGCGCGACGTCGCGCGCCTGCGTCTGGCCGGACTGCTGCTCGATGAAAAGGATTACGAGGGCGCGCTCAAGGAATTGAACGCAGCCCATACCGATGCCTATGCGCCGCGCTTTGACGACCTCAAGGGCGATGTTTACCTGGCCCAGGGCAAGGCTGCCGAGGCGCGCTCGTCTTACTCTGCCGCTTACGCCAGGCTCAAGGAGGACAACCCGCTGCGCGCCGTGGTGGAAATGAAGCTGGACAGCCTCGGAGGCCCGCAAAAATGAAAAAGACTTTTCTGCGCGTTTCGCTTGTTGTGCTGATGAGCGCCAGCCTGCTTGGCGGTTGCAGCGCCATCAGCAAGACTTCCGATACCGTGACCGGGTGGTTCGGCTTTGGCAAGAAGCGGGCGGCCGCGCCGGCGGCGCTGGTCGATTTCACGCCCAAGCGCCAGCTGACGCGGGCCTGGTCAGCCTCTTCGGCCGAGGCCGGTCGCGGTGCGTTCGCCCCGGCGGTGGAAGGCGATGCAGTGTACGCGGCTGGCGAGTCGGGCCGAGTGGTTCGCATCAATCTGCAGAGCGGTAGCGAAGCCTGGCGCGCCGATGTCGGCAAGAAACTCTCGGCTGGCGTGGGTGTGGGATCCGGGCTGGTGGTACTGGGCGGTTCCAGGGGCGAACTGATCGCGCTGGATGCGGCAAGCGGCGCCAAGCGCTGGGAAATTGTCCTGACCAGCGTGCTGGTGTCACCGCCCCTGGTTGTGGGCGACCTGGTGCTGGCGCGCACCGGCAACGGCCAGGTGCACGGCATCAACGTTGCGGACGGCAGCCGCAAATGGCTGTACACGCGCCAGTTGCCGGCATTGGCGCTGCAGGGCATTGCCGCGCTGTCGGTGCGTAATGGCCTGGCCTATGCCGGTTTCCCCGGCGGCAAGCTGGCGGCAATCCAGCTTGCCAATGGTACGCAGGCCTGGGAGGTCTCCGTCAGCACGCCGCGCGGCGCAACCGAGCTCGAACGCGTGAACGACGTGGTGGGGACGCCGGCTCTGGATGAGCAGCGCGTGTGCGCGGTGACCTATCAGGGGCGCGTGGCCTGTTTCGACAACCGCAACGGCAACCTGATCTGGGCGCGTGAAACATCGAGCGACGCCGGCCTGTCGATGGATGAAACGTATGTCTATGTCACGGACGACAAGGACGCAGTGACTGCATATGACAAGAACACGGGCCGCGCGGCCTGGCGACAGGACAAGCTGGCATACCGCCAGTTGACAGCGCCGTTGCCGCTCGGCAAGTACGTGGCCGTTGTCGACCTGGAAGGTTATGTGCACCTTCTGTCCAGCGAGGACGGCAGCTTTGTGGCGCGCGCCCAGGGCGACGGCCCTGCCCGGGCTGCGCCGATCGACATTGGTCCCGGTTTTGCCGTGCAGAGCGTGAAGGGCGGCATTGCCGCTTTCAAGCTTAATTAACTTCATTGGCGCCCTGGCCTGAGCCGGGGCGCACGCTACAAGACGCAAGAAACGCTATCCCATGCTTCCAACTCTCGTGCTTGTCGGCCGCCCCAACGTCGGCAAGTCCACCCTCTTCAACCGGCTGACCAAGAGCCGTGCCGCTCTGGTGCATGACCAGCCGGGGCTCACGCGCGATCGCCACTACGGACGCGGGCTGGTGGGCGGCAAGCCCTATGTGGTGGTGGACACTGGCGGCCTCGAACCGGTGGCGAAGGATGGCATCCTGCACGAAATGGCGCGGCAGACATTGCAGGCCATCGACGAAGCCGACGTGGTGGTGTTCCTGGTCGACGGGCGCCAGGGCTTGACGCCGCAGGACAAGGTCATTGCGCAAAAGCTGCGCAAGGCCCGCTGCCCGGTGCACCTGGTGGTCAACAAGAGCGAGGGCATGAACCACGCCGTGGTCACGGCGGAGTTCCACGAACTCGGCCTGGGCGAGCCGCTGGCGATTTCCGGCGCGCATGGCGAAGGCGTGAATGACTTGATGGACATCGCGCTGGCGCCGTTTTCGGCGAAAGCCGAAGCGGAAGCGCAGGCGGGCGGCCCCCGCATCGCCATCGTCGGCCGCCCCAATGCCGGCAAGTCCACCCTGGTCAACGCGCTGCTGGGCGAGGAGCGCGTAATTGCCTTCGACCAGCCCGGCACCACGCGCGACTCGATCTACATCGACTTCGAGCGCGAGGGCAAGGCCTATACCCTGATCGATACCGCCGGCGTGAGGAAGCGCGGCAAGGTATTCGAGGCGGTGGAGAAATTTTCCGTCATCAAGACCCTGCAGGCCATCGAGGACGCCAACGTCGTCGTGCTGGTGCTGGATGCTCAGGCGGAGATTTCCGAGCAGGACGCGCACATCGCCGGCTACATCCTGGAAGCGGGGCGCGCGCTGGTGGTGGCGGTGAACAAGTGGGACGGTCTCGACGAATACACCCGCACCGGTATCAAGCGCGACCTGGAAAGAAAACTGGCCTTCCTGTCGTTCGCGCGCTTCCACTACATTTCCGCCCTCAAGGGGCAGGGCCTTGCGGCGCTGCTGAAGGACGTCGATGCGGCCTACGCTGCGGCCATGGCCAAGCTGCCGACGCCAAAACTTACGCGTGTGCTGCTCGCCGCCACCGCCCAGCATTCGCCGCCGAAGTCGGGCCTGTTCCGGCCCAAGCTCAAGTTCGCGCATCAGGGCGGCAGCAACCCGCCCATCATCGTCATCCACGGCAACGCCGTCGGCAACGTGCAGCGCGACTACCAGCGTTATCTGGAAAACACCTTCCGCGAGGCGTTCAAACTGCAGGGCACGCCGCTCAGGATCGAGTTCAAGGATGGCTCCAATCCCTTCGAGGGCCGCAAGGCCAAGCCGCTCACCGAGCGCGAAATGAACAAGGCCCGGCGCGAGAAGCGCTTCCGCCGCCGCAAGTTCGGCGCGGATACCAAGGGCACGTCGAGTTAGATATCCGGCGGCGCTGCTTCGCTATCTGAGCGCTGCCGCCTCGATCCGGGTTTCCCACAACAGTTCGCCACGCGCGTTACGGCTGCGCATCACGAGGCTGCGCGCATTGCCCTTGCCTTCCGCCGTCAGCGTGCAATAGTTGTGTGCGTTGACCAGTGTGTTCGGCACGCGCGCCGGATTCTCCGTCTCGCCTGCGGCCGGGTGCAGGCCGGAAGTGAACGGCGAGCAGGTCAGCTCGTACAGGGGATAGGTGTCGGCGCGGTCGTATCGCAGCAGTTCGGTATGGTGGCGGTCGCCAGACAGGAAGATGACGCCACTGATCTTGTTTTGTTCCAGCCAGGCAAGAAATGCCCCGCGCTCCTCCTTGAAATTCTGCCAGCCCTCGAAGCGCGAGAGGTCGTTGAGGAACTGGCTGCCGCCCGCGATGAATTTGAAGCGGGCGCGCGAGGCCAGCAGCGCGTTTTTTAGCCAGCGCAGCTGCCCGGGCCCGAACAAGGCCTTGTTGTCGGATGGCTCGCGATCGCTGTCGCGGTGCCAGCGGTCGTCGAGCAGGAAGAAGTCCGAATCGGCAATCGAAAACGTTGTGAAGATGCCGGGCGTATCAGGCAGCCCGGCGCTCGGGTTGGGCCAGTAGCGCCTGAACAGGTCGAGGCTCGTCTGCTTGAAGACGAAGCTCTGGTTGTGGTCGTTGGGGCCGTAATCGTGGTCGTCCCAGATCGCATAGTGGGGCAGCGACGGCAGCAGCTTTTGCAGCGCTGGGTGCGTGCGCACCTTGCGGTAACGCTGTGCCATGCCGGCGGGGCTTTCGTAATCGTCCGCGCGCAGGTAGACGTTGTCGCCCAGCCAGAGCATGAGGTTGGGCAGCGTGTCCGAGGCGGACTCGCTCGCGATGCGGTCGAAAATTTCATAGTCGCCGCTCCAGGGCTTGCCGCTGTCGGTTTCGGGGTCGTGCAGGTGGGCGCAGGAACCGAGATAGACCTTGAAATTGTCGCTCTGGGCGGCGAGAG
Source organism: Thiobacillaceae bacterium (assembly GCA_036734185.1). GTDB lineage: Bacteria > Pseudomonadota > Gammaproteobacteria > Burkholderiales > Thiobacillaceae > UBA6918. Next base: position 7,143 of record DAIMZB010000004.1, read on the forward strand.
TGGAGAACCGGTAGCTAGCCGCCTGCGGTGCGCCATCCCAGACCAGCCGGTATCGATAACGGCTGCCGGCGGCGAGCCCGCTGAGGTCGAACTGCGCGATGTAGCCGTTTTCGCGTGTCAGGCCTGCCGGCGTGGTGGTCCATCCCGGTTGCGCCGAGTTTTCCGGCATGATTTCCAGCGCGACTGCGGCGGGTTTGTCGCCCTGCACCCAGACTGTTGCCGTGTGGCGTGTGACCGGCCCCAGCATGGGCCCGGCGGCAGGCTCGGCATGGACAGCCTGGCTCAAGGCGAGGGCAATAAACAGGAGGAAGATGCGCATAAAAAGATTCTCATCCGTCACGGGCACAGCCTGATTATGCTCTTGGAGAAATGTCTTCAGGAAGCAGCAATGAGTGAACAGGAAATTCGCGAAATCCGTTTGAACCCGATCGTGCCGACCGAGTCGGTGCTGGTGGCCACCGCGCGCTCCATGCGCCCGAAGAAAGCCGAGGACCTCGCCCCGCGCGACACCCGCAAGCATGTGGAAACCTGCCCGTTCTGTCGCGGCAACGAGGACAAGACCCCGCCGGAAATCTTTCGCGTCGAGGCCGAGGACGGCAACTGGGCGCTGCGTCTGGTGCCCAACCTCTATCCCGTGCTGGGCGACGACCGCGAGAATGCCAACTTCACCTTCGGCCTGCAGCAGACCATCGACGGCTACGGCCGCCATGAGGTGTTCGTCGACCATCCCGACCACGGCGCCGCGATCCAGGAGATGAGCGAGGCACATATCGAGAAGATGTTTCGCGCCTATCGCACGCGCATGGCGCAGTTGTATGAATCCGACCCGCGCCTGAAATATGTGCTGGTATTCAAGAACTTCGGCCCCGCGGCCGGCGCCTCGATTCCGCACACCCACAGCCAGATCATCGCCATGCCGGTGGTGCCGGTCAACGTGGAGGCAGAAGTGCGCAACAGCGCGGATTATCATCGCAAGCACCACCGCTGCATTTTCTGTGCGCTGGTGGACGAGGCGCTGACCTTCGAGGCCACCATCTACGACCGCGCGTCCGGCGAGATCCGCCGCAAGGTCGACGTCGGCCAGTATGTGATCGAGCGCGGCCGGCATTTCATCGCCATCAAACCTTTCGCCAGCCGCTTTGAGTGGGAAGTGCACATTCTGCCGCTGGTGCATTCCGCCGAGTTCCTGGACACCCCAGACGACTGGCTGCCAGACCTCGCGCGCGTCATGCGCCGCACCATGGCCAGGCTTGATGCCGTGATCGGCGGCGCCCAATACAACTTCTTCCTGCATTCCGTGCCGCATGACAACGAGGCGGCCGGGTATGGCGCGAGCTATCACTGGCACCTGGAAATTTGCCCGCGTACTTCCATTCCCACCGGTTTCGAGCTGGGATCCGGCCTTTTCGTGAACACCATCAGCCCGGAAGCAGCCGCTCGTCGCCTGCGCGAGGTGGAATTGGGCGCATAGCTGTATTATCCGGCAGTGTGCCTGTCACGAGGATATGGCCTGCCATGGATATCATTTCCAGTCCGGATGCGCCCGATCTTTCGGGAATCAGCAAGGCCCGGGTCAATCCGGAAAAGCTGTATACCCTTTGGGGACTGGTCACTCAGCACCATGTCAGCGACGAGTCGCGCATCCAGGCGATTCTCGCCGAATCCTGCAGCGCGCTTGAGCTGGACATTGCCCTGATCGGCGAAGTCGAAAAAGACCGTTACCGCATCCGTTACGCATTCGATGCCGCCCAGCGTTTTACTCCGGGTATGGAACTGCCGCTGTCCGCGACGCCATGCCAGAGCGTGGTTGACCGGGGTATGACGGTTTTTCAGCCGGACCTGGCTGATGATCCCGTGCTGGGCAGCCTGTCGGTGGTCTCGCAGCTTGATTTGCAGTCCTACGTTGGCACGCCGGTCTGGATCGACGAGAAATTGTGGGGCGTGCTTGCCTTTGCCGGTGTCGCTGCGCACGAAACCTCGCTCAAGCAGGAAGACCTCGCCTTCATTGAACTCATTGCCAGCTGGATCGGCCTGCTGCAAACACAGGCCATGCAAAGGGCCAAGCTGGAAAAACTGGCGCTGACCGACGAGATGACCGGCCTGCCCAACCGTCGCGCCGCGGAAACCCGCCTGCTCGAGGAAATCGCCCATGCCAGGCGCCATAACCAGACCTTCGTCCTCGGACTGGTTGACCTCGACCACTTCAAGCTCATCAACGACCGCTATGGCCATCGTGTCGGCGACGAGGCGCTGGCGAGCTTTGCCAGGTTCTTCGTCGAACATCTGCGTGCGGATGACTGGGTTGCCCGCTGGGGCGGCGAGGAGTTCCTGGTGTGCCTGCATACGGGCGAGATGGAACAGGCCGTGGCGGTTTTCGAGCGGCTGCGCGGGATGCTCAAGCAGCAGGCTTTCGAGACCTCGGTCGGGCAGATAAACCTGAGTCTGAGCGTCGGGCTCAGCGCCTTCGACCTGGCGAAGGGCACGCAGGACTCGCTGTTGGCCAATCTGGACAGCAACCTGTACGAAGCCAAGTCACATGGGCGTGACCGGGTCGTGAGCAGCAAGGCCGGCCTGGGAACGCTGCAAATGGCTTCGCTGCTCAAGGCGGCAGCAAGCGAGGAGCGCATCCTCGCCGCTTACCAGCCCATCGTCAATCTGTCCGGCCGGGAGGTCGTGGCGGACGAGGCCCTGGCCAGGCTGCAAACCCCGGAAGGCGAAATACTGAGCGCGAGCAAATTCATCGATGCTGCAGAAGGCCTGAACCTGATGGCAGATATAGACAGCATCGTGGCTGCCCGCACCATGGAGCGCTGTGCACACAATCTTGCCTCCGGCGCGCTGAGCCCGTCTTTTTCCCATTTCATCAATTTGTCGCCGCAATTCCTGGCAAGGCGCGATCTGGTCGAGCGGCTGCTGAACCAGGCGCAGTCCTACTGCATGACGTGCGGCGTGCCGATGGAATCGATCAAGCCGATCGTGTTCGAAATCACCGAGCGACAGGCCATCATGAATCTGGAGACGCTGGAAAGCGATCTCGGCTATCTGCTCGACTTCGGGTTTCGCCTCGCCCTGGACGATTTTGGCAGCGGCTATTCCTCATTCCTGTACCTGTCGCGCCTGCCCATCAGCTTCCTCAAGTTGGAAGGCTGGATGATCCAGAACATGCAGCGCAACAGCAAGGCGCTCGACCTGGTCAAGTCGGTGGCAGACTTTGCACGCAACCAGGGTATTGTCACCATCGCCGAAGGGGTCGAAGACGAGGAGATCGCGTGCGGCCTGCAGGAGGTCGGGATCGACTGGGCGCAGGGCTACCACTTCGGCCATCCCGCGCTGCCCTGAAAGAGGCTGCGCGCAGCAGGCTGCCCTTGAAAACAAACTAATTCCGGTTTTTGGGCTTTCGACTAGAATTGGATGACTTGGCCGGCTCGAGCCCTTGAAAAATCGCTGGCCAGCCCAAATAAGACAAGAGACAACAACAGGAGAGCCAAAATGGCCGGCAAGCCCCAACTTCTTCAAGACCCGTTTCTGAATGCCCTGCGCAAGGAGCATGTTCCCGTTTCCATCTACCTGGTGAACGGCATCAAGCTGCAGGGGCAGGTCGATGCCTTCGACCAGTACGTGGTCCTGCTCAAGAACTCCGTCACCCAGATGGTCTACAAGCACGCGATCTCCACGGTGGTGCCGTCGCGCGCAGTCAGCTGGCAGAGCGGTGAAGAAGACAACGCCTAGCATCCACGGTATTCATTCTGTTTGAACGTCCCACGGGCGGCGAACGCGCGCTGCTCGTCTCTCTCGATTTCGACACCCCGGATTACGCAGAAAGCACCGAGGAATTTGAGCGCCTGGCCGATTCCGCCGGGCTGGCCGTCGTTGGTCTGGTCAAGGGCCGCCGCAGCCGTCCCGATCCGCGTTTCTTCGCCGGCAGCGGCAAGGCGGATGAAATCGCCGCGGCCGCGGCCGCAAACGGCGCCGAGGTGGTGCTGTTCAACCACGAACTGTCGCCCGCCCAGGAGCGCAACCTGGAACGCCACCTGCAGTGCCGCGTGGTCGACCGGGTCACCCTGATCCTGGATATTTTTGCCAGCCGCGCACAGAGCGCCGAGGGCAAGCTGCAGGTCGAGCTTGCGCAGTTGCAGCATCTTTCCACCCGCCTGGTGCGGGGCTGGACCCACCTGGAACGCCAAAAGGGCGGCATCGGCCTGCGCGGCCCCGGCGAGACCCAGCTCGAAACCGACCGCCGTTTGCTGGGCGACCGGGTCAAGACGCTGAAGTCGCGCCTCGAAAAGCTCTCGCGGCAGCGCCAGACTCAGCGCCGCGCGCGCAGCCGTAACCGCCTGAAAACCGTGGCCCTGGTCGGCTACACCAACGCCGGCAAGTCCACGCTGTTCAATGCGCTGACCCGGGCCGGGGCATACGCCGCCGACCAGCTGTTCGCAACCCTGGACACCACCAGCCGCAAGCTCTACCTGCAGGGCGTGGGCGAAGTCATCATTTCGGACACGGTGGGCTTCATCAGCGACCTGCCGCACAGCCTGATCGCCTCTTTCCGGGCGACCCTGGAGGCGACCGCCGAAGCCGACCTGCTGCTGCACGTGGTGGATAGCGCAAGCCCCAACCGCGACCGCCAGATGCACGAGGTGGACAAGGTTCTGGCCGAGATTGGTGCGGCCGGCGTGCCGCAACTTCTGGTCTACAACAAGATCGATCTGAGCGGCGCCGAGCCCGGGGTCGAAAAAGGCGAATATGGTAAACTTCAAGCCGTTCGCGTTTCCGCTAGAAACGGCGCCGGTCTTGATGATTTGCGTCGCGTCCTGGCGGAAATTTTGTTGATGGATCAGCCGGATGGCGACACGGTTCCGGGCCGTGCCGACAAAATCAGCCTGACTCTCTGAAACTTCTTACTGCATAAACATCATGGCTTGGAACGATCCCCAATGGGGCAAGAAAGACAACTCGGGCCCGCCGGACCTGGATGAGCTGTGGCAGCGCTTTAATCAGCGCCTGAACGGCATGTTCAGCGGCAAAGGCGGTGAACCCGGCTCGGGCAGGCCCGGCATGGGCGCCTCGGCTCCCGGCGGTCTGGTCGGCCTGCTGATCGGGCTGGCATTCCTGGTCTGGCTGGCAACCGGCTTTTACATAGTGGATGCCCGCGAAAAGGGCGTCGAGCAGCGTTTTGGCCAGTACACGGTGACTACCAGTCCCGGCGCGCACTGGCGCATGCCCTGGCCGATCGAAGCCAGCCGCGTGGTGAACGTGGATGGCGTGCGCACCATCGAAGTGGGGTATCGCGGCAAATCCAAGAACCTGCAGGAATCCCTGATGCTGACCGATGACGAAAATATCGTCGATCTTCAGTTCGCCGTGCAGTACAACCTCAAGAGCGCCGAGGATTTCCTGTTCATCAACCGCTACGAGAATGTTGAAGACGGCGATGATGTGGTGCGCCAAGCGGCGGAAACTGCGATGCGCGAAGTGGTGGGCAAGAGCAAGATGGACTTCGTGCTGAGCAGCGGACGCAGCGAGATTGCGGCCAGGGTCAAAAATCTCATGCAGGACATCCTCGACCGCTACAAGACCGGCATCAACATCAGCCAGATCAACCTGCAGAACGCGCAGGCGCCAGAGCAGGTGCTTGCTGCGTTTGAGGATGTACAGAAAGCCAACCAGGACCGGGATCGCCAGAAGAATGAGGCGCAGGCCTACTCCAATGACGTGGTGCCGCGTGCGCGCGGCCAGGCAGCCCGCCTCCTGCAAGAGGCGGAAGGCTATAAGCAGCAGGTGATTGCCAACGCGCAGGGCGAGGCGGCGCGCTTTGCCCAGGTGCTCGCCGAGTACCAGAAGGCGCCCGCGGTGACCCGCCAGCGCCTCTACCTCGACACCATGCAGCAGGTCATGAACAAGAGCGCCAAGGTCATCGTGGATCAGAAGGGCAATGGCAGCCTGCTTTATCTGCCCTTGGACAAGCTGCAGCAGATCACCGCCCAGCCCTACTCAAATGCGCCTGAATCGCTGCGCCAGCCGACACCGCCGGCCGCGCCTGCGACCGGCCCGGCAACACTGGGCGGAGGACGCGAACTGCTTGGGCGTGAACGGGGAGAACGGCCATGAACCGCATCGCAATGATCGTTATCGCCGCGCTGGTCGGCCTGATTGTGCTGAACTCGGTCGTCTTTACCGTCGACCAGCGCCAGACTGCGATGGTTCGTCAGTTTGGCGAGGTGGTGGCGGTGTACAAGGAGCCCGGGCTCAAGTTCAAGCTGCCGCTCGTGCAGAACGTGCTGTATTTCGATACCCGGATTCTGACCAGCGATTCCAGGCAGGCCGAAAGCTTCCTGACGGTCGAAAAGAAGAACGTGCTGGTCGACTCGTTCATCAAGTGGCGCGTGATCGATGCAAACCAGTTCTATGTCTCCGTCGGCGGCGATGAGGCGCGCGCTGCAACGCGCCTGCAGCAGACCGTGAACGATGGCCTGCGCGCCGAGTTCGGCAAGCGCACCGTGCATGACGTGGTGTCGGGGGAGCGCGACAGGATCATGAAGCTGATTCAGTCGAGGGCCGACCAGGACGCCCGCAAGATCGGCGTGCAAGTGGTGGATGTGCGCCTGAAGCGCGTTGACCTGTCAGCTGATGTCAGCCAGTCGGTGTACGGCCGCATGGAAGCGGAGCGCAAGCGCGACGCCAACGACGCCCGTGCCACGGGCGCTGCCGAGGCCGAGAAGATTCGCGCCGATGCCGACAGGCAGAAGGCGATCATCGTGGCCGAGGCCTACCGCGACGCCGAGCGCATCAAGGGCGAGGGCGATGCCAAGGCCAGCGCCATTTATGCGGCTGCCTACGGCAAGAACCCCGAGTTCTATGCCTTCTACCGCTCCATGCAGGCCTACCGCGAAAGCTTCTCGAGCAAGAACGACCTCATGGTGCTGGACCCCAGCTCGGATTTCTTCAAGTACATGAAGAACCCCCGCGCAGGCGGAGGCAAGTAAGCGATGGGCGTGGGCGAACTGGTCATGGCCTTCGGGCTGATGCTGATACTTGAGGGCATGATGCCGTTCGCTGCGCCGTCAACCTGGCGCGAGGCCTTTCGCCGTGCCATCGAAATGCGCGATGGCCAGTTGCGCTTTGTCGGCGCAGTTTCCATGTTGATCGGGCTTGCGCTCGTCCTTTTTGCCCGTTGATTCCGCATGCGCGCCTGGCTGCTTCCCGAGAACATTGAAGATGTGCTGCCACCCAAGGCCTGGCGGCTGGAGGGCGTGCGTCGCGCCATGCTCGATCTGTTCCGCAGCCGCGGCTTCGAGCTGGTGGTGCCGCCGCTGATCGAATACGTCGATTCCCTGCTCACCGGTGCCGGCACCGATCTGGATCTCAAGACCTTCAAGCTGGTTGACCAGCTCTCCGGCCGCATGATGGGCGTGCGCGCCGACATGACGCCGCAGGTCGCGCGCATCGACGCGCATTTGCTGGGACACAATCCCGTCAACCGCCTGTGCTATGCGGGCAGCGTGCTGCACACCGTGCCCGACGGCGTTTACCGTTCGCGCGAGCCCATGCAGCTGGGGGCCGAACTCTATGGCGTTGCCGGGCTGGAAGGCGACCTCGAGATCCTCAGCCTGATGCTCGACGCGCTGCAGGCGGGCGGCCTGAAGAACATTCAGCTCGACATCGGACATGTCGGCATCTACCGTGCGCTGGTGGAGCAGGCCCGTATGCCGGCTGAGCAGGAAGACGCCCTCTTCAGGGCGCTGCAGGCCAAGGCTGCCGATGAAGTCAGCGCGCTCTGCGCGGGGCTGGATGCCCGGCTGTCCAAGGCACTGGTGTCGCTGACCCAGCTGTACGGAGGCGTGGAGGTGCTGCAGGCCGCGCGTGCCGCGCTGCCGCAGGATGCGCGCATCGGGGCGGCGCTGGATACGCTCGCGCATCTCGCCGACTCGCTCCAGGGGCGCGGCATCGAGCTCGCCCTCGACCTGGCGGAGCTGCGCGGCTACGGCTATCACAGCGGCGTGGTGTTTGCTGCCTACACTGGCGGCCACAGCCGCGCCATCGCCCTGGGCGGGCGCTATGACGAGGCCGGCAAGGCCTTCGGACGCGCACGCCCGGCAACCGGATTCAGTCTTGACCTGCGCGAGCTGGTGGAAGCCGCGCCGGGCGAATAATCAAAACCTTAGGAGAAACACAGCATGGCCAAGAATGTCGTCGTCATCGGCACGCAATGGGGCGATGAGGGCAAGGGGAAAATCGTCGACTGGCTCACCGACCGCGCCCAGGGCGTGGTGCGCTTCCAGGGCGGCCACAATGCCGGCCACACGCTCGTGGTCAACGGCAAGAAAACCGTGCTGCACCTGACCCCGTCCGGCATCCTGCGCGACAACGTCACCTGCTATATCGGCAACGGCGTGGTGCTGGCGCCCGATGCGCTGCTGGAAGAAATCGACATGTTGGCCAAGGCCGGCGTGGAAGTGGCCGGTCGGCTGAAGATTTCCGAAGCCACGCCGCTCATCCTGCCGCACCACGTCGCGCTCGACAAGGCGCGCGAGATCGCCAAGGGCGCCGGCAAGATCGGCACCACCGGCCGCGGCATCGGCCCGGCCTACGAGGACAAGGTTGCGCGCCGCGCCATCCGCGTGCAGGACCTGTTCCATCGCGAGCGTTTTGCCGCCAAGCTTGGCGAGGTGCTCGACCACCACAACTTCATGCTGAAGAACTACTTCAAGGCCGAGATCGTCGACTTCAATAAGACGCTGGACGACGCCATGCGCATGGCCGAGCGCATCAAGCCGCTGGTGGCCGACGTGCCGCGCGCGCTGTATGACGCCAACCGCGCCGGCGACAACCTGCTGTTCGAGGGCGCGCAGGGCACCCTGCTCGACATCGACCACGGCACCTATCCGTTCGTGACCTCCAGCAACTGCACCGCCGGCGGCGCGTCCACCGGTACCGGCATGGGTCCGTCGTCCATGCACTATGTGCTGGGCATCACCAAGGCCTATACCACGCGCGTCGGCTCCGGCCCGTTCCCGACCGAACTGTTCGACGATGTCGGCAAGTACCTGGGCGAGAAGGGCCACGAATTCGGCGCCACTACCGGCCGTGCGCGCCGCTGCGGCTGGTTCGATGCCGCCGCCCTCAAGCGTTCCATCCAGATCAACGGCATTTCCGGCCTGTGCGTGACCAAGCTCGACGTGCTCGACGGCATCGAGACCCTGAGGATTTGCGTTGGCTACAAGATCGACGGCCAGGTCAGCGACATCCTGCCGGTGGGCGCGGAAATGCTGGCCAACTGCGAGCCCATCTACGAAGAACTGCCGGGCTGGAAGGATTCCACCGTCGGCGTGAAGACCGTGGACGGGCTGCCCGCGAATGCGCGCGCTTACCTGCAGCGCATGGAAGCCTTGTGCGAGGTGCCGATCGACATTATTTCCACCGGCCCCGACCGCGAGGAAACCATCGTCAAGCGCCATCCTTTTGAATAGCCCGGCGAGCATGCGGGCAGAAAAAGCCGGGCCATCCCGGCTTTTTGTTTTTCGTGCGCGCAGATCCAGGCGGCGTTTTGCGGCGCGCCAGTTGCCGGCTTCGCGCGCAATGTCTGCCCCGGTGGGCCTGTCTTTCTGGCGCAGGGCTCGCCTTTTGGGAAGAACTGCAAGGGCGGCGTGGCATAATTCGCCCCAAGAACGAAAAAAGGCAGCCTAAGCTGCCTTTTTCTACTACAACGGTGGTGCCCAGGAGAGGACTCGAACCTCCACGGTTTTACCCGCTAGTACCTGAAACTAGTGCGTCTACCAATTCCGCCACCTGGGCGCGGAAGCCGCGTATTTTAAGGAAAGTAGATAAATTGTCAACGAAGAAATCCGGCCGCGGTCGCGGCAAGGCATCAGTTTTCAAGGGCCTGCGTGCCCAGGACCCTTATCTGGAGCGGGAAATGGCCAAATACGGCCAGCCCCTGCCATCGCGAGAATTCATTGTCCAGGTGCTGGAGCAGGAAGGCCGGCCGATGTCTTTCGGCGCTGTTGCCGGACTGCTGAGCATCCGCGAAGACGAATTGCCGCTATTCCAGCGCCGGCTTGGGGCCATGGCCCGCGACGGCCAGCTGATGCAGAATCGCCGCGATGAGTGGTGCCTGCCGACCAAGCTTGACCTGATTCGCGGACGGGTCGAAGGCCATCCTGACGGATTCGGTTTTGTCGTGCCGGACGAAGGCGGCGAGGACCTGTTCCTGTCGCCCAAGGAAATGCACCAGGTGCTGCATGGCGACAGGGTGCTGGCGCGGGTGTCGGGCGTGGACCGCCGCGGCCGCGGTCGGGGCCGCGGCCTTCGCGTCCTGGTGCCT
>DAIMZB010000004.1:17473-34700 GCA_036734185.1 Thiobacillaceae bacterium
GTGCTGGAACATACCCTCAGCAAGGTGGTCGGGCGCTATTACGAAGAGCACGGCGTCGGCTTCCTCGTGGCGGAAAACCGCCGCATCAACCAGGACATCCTGATCCCGCGCGAATATGCGGCCAACGCCCGGTCCGCGCAAGTGGTGACGGTCGAGATCGTGTCCTGGCCGACCAAGCATTCAGAAGCGATCGGCCGCGTGGTGGAGGTGCTGGGCGATTTCACCGGCCCCGGCATGGAGATCGAGATTGCGCTCAGGAAGCATGACCTGCCACACATCTTCCCGGACGAGGTCGAGACGCTGGCGAAGAAACTGCCCAAGAAAGTCCTGAAAAAGGACTGGGAAGGGCGCGAGGACGTGACCCAGATTCCCCTGGTCACCATCGACAGCGAGACCGCGCGCGACTTTGATGATGCCGTGTATTGCGAAAAATCCGGCCGCGGCTGGCGCCTGGTGGTGGCGATCGCGGACGTTTCGCACTACGTGAAGCCCGGCGACGCGCTGGACGGCGAGGCCTACGACCGGGGCAACTCGGTGTACTTCCCGCGCCGCGTCATCCCCATGCTGCCGGAAGCGCTGTCCAACGGCCTGTGCTCGCTGAACCCCCAGGTCGAGCGCCTGTGCATGGTGTGCGACATGAAGATCAGCGCGAGCGGCGAGCTGGGCGACTATCGCTTTTATCCGGCGGTGATGTTCTCGCATGCGCGGCTGACCTACACGCAGGTCTGGGACTGGCTGTCGGGCGAGGAAAAACCCGGCAAGGAGCACAAGCCCCTGCTGCCGCACCTGCAGAACCTGTATCAGTTGTACCAGCTGCTCCTGAAGAACCGCCAGAAGCGCGGGGCGATCGATTTCGAGAGCGTGGAAACCCGCATGATCTTCGACGACCAGGGCAAGATCACCCGCATCGAGCCGGTGCATCGCAACGATGCGCACAAGCTGATCGAGGAATGCATGCTGGCCGCCAACACCTGCGCCGCCGATTACCTGATCCAGAACAAGCGTCCGGGCCTGTATCGCGTGCACGAGGGCCCGACGCCCGAGAAGCTGCAGGCCCTGCGCGGCTTCCTCGGCGAGTTCGGCCTGCAGCTGGGCGGCGGCGATGAGCCACAAGCGAAGGATTACGCCGCACTGCTGGAGAAAATCAAGCCGCGACCAGATGCCCAGCTCCTGCAGACGGTGATGCTGCGCTCGCTCAAGCAGGCCATGTACAGCCCGGACAATGCCGGGCACTTCGGCCTCGCCTACGATCACTACACCCACTTCACCTCGCCCATCCGGCGCTACCCGGACCTGATGGTGCACCGCGCCATCAAGGCCGGCCTCGACAGGGAGAAACCGGGCAAGCTGCCGCTGGCCGAGATCGGCATGCACTGCTCCGCCACCGAGCGCCGCGCCGACGAGGCCACGCGCGACGTGGAGGCCTGGCTCAAGACCTATTACATGCGCGACCACATCGGCAATGTTTACACCGGCACGGTGTCCGCGGCCACCAGCTTCGGCATCTTCGTCGCGCTGGACGAGGTATTCGTGGAAGGCCTGGTGCACGTCACCGAGCTGGGCCAGGATTATTTCCACTATGACCAGGGCAAGCACTGGCTGATTGGCGAGCGCACGGGCAAGCGCTTCCGCCTGGGCGATCGCGTCACCGTAAAAGTCGTGCGCGCCGATATCGAAACCAGCAAGATCGATTTCACCCTCGTGGAAGAGCCTTTGCAGGTCAGGCCTGAAGAAACCGAAAAACCGGCTAAAAAAAGAAAGAAGAAGTGAGCAACATGAAAGAACGCTGGATCTACGGGTTTCATGCCATTCGCGCGCGTCTGCGTTCGGCACCAGGCTCCGTAAAGGAGGTCTGGGTGGACGAGGGCCGCAATGATGCGCGCATGCGCGATCTGCTGGGGCTGATGAGCAGCGCAGGCCTAACCGTGCGCACGGCCGATGGCGGCAGGCTCGACAAGATGGTGGGCGGCGCGCGCCATCAGGGTGTGGTGGCGAAAGTCGAGCCGGTGGCCATGGCGCGCACGCTCGACGAAGTGGTGGAAGGCATCACTGGCGCGCCCCTGGTCGTGGTGCTCGATGGCGTGACTGATCCGCACAATCTCGGCGCCGTGCTGCGCTCGGCCGATGCCTTCGGCGCGCATGCCGTGATTGCGCCCAAGGACAAGTCGGTGGGATTAAACGCCACCGTGGAGAAGGTCGCCTGCGGCGCAGCCGAGACCGTGCCCTACCTGATGGTGACCAACCTCGCGCGCGCCCTTGATGAATTGAAGGAACACCGCGTTTGGACCGTGGCGGCGGACGCGGGCGCGGACAAGACCATCGACCGGATCGACGCCAAGGCCGGCATCGCATGGGTGCTGGGGGCCGAAGGCGCCGGATTGCGCCAGTTGACGCGCAAGACCTGCGATGAAGCCGCGCGCATTCCCATCGGCGGCTCGGTCGAAAGCTTGAATGTTTCCGTGTCGGCAGCAATCTGTTTGTACGAGACGGCCAGACAGAGGGGGTAGCGGTATGAGCAGGAAGCAGGGGCCCCGCGCAGCGGGGATGCGACCGATCGCGAATGCAGACAGCCACCGACGAGAAGCGGTGAGTGAAAGTATAACGGTTGAAGAGGTGGCGATATGAACGAATACGATGCGCGCGACATACTCCTGGCATCCGAGGAGATCGCCGATGCCATGACCGTGCAGGCCAGCCTGGACCGGCTGGGGCAGGAAATCTGCAGCGTCCTGCAAGACCGCTTTCCGCTGGTGCTCCCGGTGATGGGCGGCGCCATCGTTTTTGCCGGACAACTGTTGCCGCGCCTCGACTTCCCCCTTGAGTTCGACTACCTGCATGTCACGCGCTATCGCGGCAAGACCCAGGGCGGCGCCATCGAGTGGCGTGTGCTGCCCGGCCAGCCCGTTTCCGGGCGCACCGTGCTGGTCATCGACGACATCCTGGATGAAGGGGAGACCCTGCATGCGGTGAAGGAAAAGCTGCTGGAGATGGGTGCGGCCAGAGTGCATACTGCCGTGCTCGCAGACAAGGACATTGCCCGCCCAAAACCGATCCAGGCGGATTTTGTCGGGCTGAAAGTGCCCAACCGGTTTGTATTCGGCTGCGGCATGGATGCCTACGGCCTGTGGCGCAACCTGCCGGAGATACGGGCCTTGAAGGAAGAGTGACAAGAGGGAATCATCAATGCTGGGAATTATCGGCGGTACCGGCCTGACCAAACTGGCCAATCTTGAAATTACACGCCGTCAGGTCATGCGCACGCCTTATGGCGAACCTTCCGGCGCGTTGACAATGGGCCGCATGTGCGGTGCCGATGTGGTCTTTCTGGCGCGCCACGGCTACGGCCATACCATCCCGCCGCATGAAGTGAATTACCGCGCCAACATCTGGGCGCTCAAGGAGTTCGGCGTGGACCGCATCGTTTCCGTGGCCACGGTCGGCGGCATCAACCCCGAGCTTGGCGCGGGCACGCTGGTCGTGCCTTCCCAGCTCATTGACTACACCTGGGGCCGCGCCCAGAGTTTCATCATTTCGGGCGAGAAGCCGGTGACGCACCTCGATTTCACTGAGCCTTATTGCCGCGCCATGCGCGAGGACATCCTGCGCGCCGCAAGCCAGAAACAGATTGCCATCCATGATGGCGGGGTTTATGCCGTCGCCCAGGGCCCGCGCCTGGAAACCGCCGCCGAGATCAACCGCTTCGAGCGCGACGGCTGCGACATGGTTGGCATGACCGGCATGCCCGAGGCCTATCTCGCGCGCGAACTCGATATCTGCTATGCCGCGATCGGCGTGGTGGTCAACGACGCAGCCGGCCGTGGCGCCTCCAGGAACGGCATCCGCGAGGAAGACATCGAACGTGTACTGGGCGATCTCATGACCCGTGTACGCATCCTGCTCGAACAGTTGGTGGTGCTCCAGCACCCCGACGCCTGCCCCATTTGACCTGCCATGCCAGCAAGGGACGTGCTGAGAATGGGCGACCCGCGACTGCTGCAGCGGTCGCGGCCGGTCGAGAAATTCGCGACGCCGGAACTGCACGAACTGGTGCGCGACATGATCGATACCATGCGCCACCTGAACGGTGCCGGCCTTGCTGCGCCGCAGATCGGGGTGGACTTGCAGGTGGTGATTTTCGAGGTGGAGCGCAACCCGCGCTACCCGGATGCGGACAGGGTGCCGTTGACGGTGCTGGTCAACCCGCTACTTGAACCCCTGACGCAAGAAATGGAAGAAGGCTGGGAGGGCTGCCTTTCCCTGCCGGGCCTGCGCGGCCTGGTGCCTCGACACACGCGCCTTCGTTATCGGGGCCTTGACGCGGACGGCAATCCGATCGATCGCACGGTCGACGGTTTTCATGCCAGAGTGGTGCAGCACGAGGTCGACCATCTGCGGGGCATCCTGTATCCGATGCGCATGCGCGATTTCAGCCGTTTCGGCTTTACCGAAGTGCTGTTCCCGGGGCAAACCCTCAAGGACGACTGACCTCGCCGGTTACGGGGGCAGTCGACCGATGAATGGCCTAAAGCCGGCCTTGTTTTGGCCGCTAAAACGCTTGCGATGCAGTTGTGTCTTCCCATTTTCAAGTCGAGCAAGCGTGAACCCAAACAGCAATACAACCATTGATATCAAGCGGCTTGTTCACGCCGCCGCGCTGCTGATGGCAGTGAACCAGCGCTGGGGCCTGCCGGGCCGGGACAAGCTGCTGGGCGAAGCGCTCGAAGCCAGCCGCCAGGTCTGGAAGGATATCCAGCAGAGCTTGTCCGATGACATCTCCGACGTGCCGCTGGAGATACGCAATAATCTCCTGATCGTGAGCGTCTATGCCGAGGGCAAGCTCGAGGAGCTGTCGGATTCGCCGGACCAGGAAAAACTCGCTTCGCTGATTGAACTTACCCGCAGCCTCGCCATGAGCCTGAGGGAATGGCGGTCGGCGGCATGAATACCAAAAGCAAGAAGAAGAGCGGAGAAAATGGAAAACATGGCAATCGATTATCTGGCTGCGGCAGGCACGGTCGACGGTGTTGGCAAGCCGGGCGCGATCAAGCCCAAGCGCACGGGGGTCAAGCAGGTGCCGAAAGAGAAACCCAAGACTGACGGCAGTAAGCCAGGCGGCAGAAAAGCCGTGGTGCCCCGGCGCGCACCCTCGCGCGGCAAGTACATCGACGAGTACGCCAGAACCCCGCGCTAATCCTGCTCGATCACGCCGAGCAGGTCTCTTTCCAGCTCAAGCAGGGTTTTCGGTTTTTCCAGGACGGCGCCGCGAATCAGGAAGCGGTCTTCCACGCGCTCGCCCAGGGTGTGGATTTTCGCACTGTACAGGCTGATGTTGTGCCGGTGGAAAGCCAGGGCGATGCGGTGCAGCAGACCGGTGCGGTCGCCGCAGGTAAGCGAAAGCACGTGATAGCGGCCGCGTTCGTCAGGGCGTATTTCCACCTCGGGACGGATCGGGAAATGACGCAGCCGCCTTGAAGGGCGGCCTGAGGGCACCGGCTCGGCAGGGCGGCCCGGATCCAGCGCCAGCGCCAGTTCGTGTTCGATGAACTGCAGGAAATCGCGGTAGTGCACTTCACGCTGGCCGTCGTCGAGGACATGGAAGCTGTCGAGCGCGCAGCCATGCCGAGTCGTGTGTATCTTGGCTTCCACCACGCTGAATTGGTTGCGCGCGAAAAACCCGCAGACGCGCGCGAACAGGTCGGGCATGTCAGGGCTGTAGACCAGGACTTGTATGCCATCCCCATCCAGCGAGAGGCGGGCGCGCACGATTGCTTCATGCGGCTGCGGCCTTTGCCAGAGCATGCGCGCGTGCCAGGCGATGTCCTGCGCATCGAAGCGCAGAAAGTAGCTGTCCTCCAGCTGGCGCCACAATCCTTCTGCAGCGCCTGGCGCGATGCCATAGAGGGCGAGCTTCGACTGCGCCTCCGCACGTTTCTCGGACAGGCCACCACTCAGGGCTGAGCGCCCGGTCAGGTGGGCGTGCGTCGCATGGTAGAGATTCTCGAGCAGCTTGCCTTTCCAGGCATTCCAGACCTTCGGGCTGGTGCCGCGAATGTCGGCCACGGTGAGGACATAGAGCGCGTCGAGGTGGCGCATGTCACCGACCCTGGACACAAAGTTCTCGATCACCGCGGCATCGCTCAAGTCTTCCTTTTGCGCCGTGCGCGACATGGACAAGTGCTCCCTGACCAGCCAGGCGACCAGCTCCACATCCTCGCGCGGCAATCCGTGCGCCTTGCAGAACCGGCGGGCATCCCGCGTCCCCAGTTCCGAATGGTCGCCGCCGCGGCCCTTGGCAATGTCGTGGAACAGCGCAGCAAGGTAAAGCAGCTCCGGCTTGTCGAATGCGAGCATCAGGCGGGACGCGAGCGGATATTCGTGCGAGAACTCGGCGATGGCGAAGCGGCGCACATTGCGCAGCACGGCCAGCGTGTGCTCGTCGACGGTGTAGATGTGAAAGCCGTCGTGCTGCATCTGCCCTGCGATGCGCCCGAACGCCGGCAGGTAGCGCCCGAGGATGCCGTAGCGCGACATTGCGGCAAGCGCCCAGGTGACGCCGGCCGGCTCGCGCAGGATGGCAAGGAAGGCGGCGCGGTTCCTCGGGTCGTTGCGGAATCGCTGGTCGATTGCGGTGCGTGCTCGCCAGAGGGCGCGCAGGGTGCCCGGTTCGAAAACGCTGACCGAGTGCCGCATGGCGGCAAGAAAGGCGCGCAGGATTGCAGTCGGGTCGGAAATGAACATGCTGGCGTCGCGCATCGCCAGCATGTTGCCGCGCAGGTCGAACTCATGGTCCAGCGGCTGGATGGGCGCGGCTTCCTGCGTAAGGCAGGCGTGAAGGGTCGGCAGCAGCACTTCATTCGCAAGCTGCACCTGTTTGGCGGCACGGTAGTAGCGCTGCATCATCAGTTCGCTGGCATGGCGGGTGGACGAGGCTTCGATGCCGAGCCTCGCGGCGAGTTGGGTCTGGTAATCGAACGCCAGCCGGTCGTCGCGTCGCCGCGCGAGCAGATGCAGGTGGATGCGGAGCTGGTTGAGCGTTTGCTGGGTGCGTGCGAGGCGCTGGGCTTCCTGTCTGGAAAGCAGTCCGGATTTGACCAGCCCGCTCCAGCCGTTGTTCATGCCGGCGGCCCGCGCCAGCCAGTGAATCATGTGCAGGTCGCGCAGCCCGCCGGGGCTGTCCTTCAGGTTGGGTTCGAGGTTGTAGGCGCTGTCTTCGAAGCGGTTGTGGCGGTTCCTCTGTTCCAGCAGCTTGCCATCGGCAAAGCGTCGGGCCGTGAAGCGCGCCTGGAAGGCGCGTTCATACTCCTGGTACAGAGCCGTGCTGCCCCAAAGTCTGCGCGATTCCAGCAGGGCGGTTTCGATGGTGATGTCCTTGTCAGCCTCGATTGCGCATTCGGTCGGCGTGCGGATGCTGTGACCGATTTCCAGTCCTGCATCCCAGCAGCTTTGCACCCAGGTCTCAAGGTTTGCGCGCAATTGCGCATCCGGCTCGTGCGGGATCAGCAGCAGGACGTCGACGTCGGAAGCCGGGAACAACTCGCTGCGCCCATAGCCCCCCACCGCTGCGAGGCAGACATCCCCGGGCAGCAGGGCATCGCACAGCCCGCACAGGATGTCGTCGACAAGGCGGGCGTGGCGCTGGAGGTAGTGTTGTGAGCGCGGCCGGGACAGGAATTCGTCGGCAAGGGTTTCCCGGCCCAGCTTCAGGCGCTGGCGCAGGCCAAACAGAATCGAGGCGCTGGCAGCCTCGATTGCCATCAGGCGGCCTTGGCGACCAGGGCCGGCGGCGGCGGGCTCTCCGCGGAAACCGTCAGCACTTCATAGCCGGTGTCGGTAACCAGCACCGTGTGTTCCCACTGCGCGGACAGGCTGTGGTCGCGGGTCACGATGGTCCAGCCGTCGCCCAGCTGGCGGATGTCCTTCTTGCCCGCATTGATCATCGGCTCGATGGTGAAGATCATGCCGGCCTGCAGCTTGAGGCCGGTGCCGGGCTTGCCATAGTGCAGCACCTGGGGGTCCTCGTGAAAACTGGCGCCGATGCCATGGCCGCAGAATTCGCGCACCACGCTGAAACCGTTGCTCTCGGCGTGTTTCTGGATGGCATGGCCGATGTCGCCCAGGGTCGCGCCGGGCCTGACCTTGCTGATGCCGAGCCACATGGCCTCATAGGTGACCTGGGTCAGACGTCTGGCCTGGATGGAAACTTCGCCCACCATGAACATGCGGCTGGTGTCGCCGTGCCAGCCGTCCTTGATGACGGTGATGTCGAGATTGACCACGTCGCCGTTTTTCAGCACCTTGTCACCGGGCACGCCGTGGCAGACCTGATGGTTGACCGAGGTGCAGATGGACTTGGGGTAGGGCACGTGGCCGGGCGGCGCGTAGTTGAGCGGCGCAGGGATGGTGCCCTGCACGTTCACCATGTAGTCGTGGCAGAGCCGGTCGAGCTCGCCGGTCGTGACGCCGGGCTTGACGAAGGGCGTGATGTAATCCAGCACTTCGGCGCCGAGGCGGCCGGCAACGCGCATTTTTTCGATTTCTTCGGGAGTTTTGATGGTGACGGACATCGTCGGACGGTATTTCGTAAAGCTGCATTTTCCCTTGAAAAAGGGCGGTTGTCAGTTTTCGGTTGCCGGTCCCTCATTTCCGGGGGGCGGAGCGAAAAACACCGGTAGCGGGACGGGCCATGCCGCTCCTTGCCAAATTCCTGAGGAATCAATAAAATAGCGATCTTCCTGCGGCCCTGGATTGTCCGGGGCCAGGAAAATTCACACACCCGCTTCCATAAGGTGCGCCGGCTTTCTGGCAGGCGCTTTGCGGGTGGAGGCTCAACCTTTGATAAGGAATTAGTATGTCCGTGACCATGCGTCAAATGCTGGAAGCCGGTGTTCATTTCGGCCACCAGACCCGCTACTGGAATCCCAAGATGGCCCCCTTCATTTTCGGCCATCGCAACAAGATTCACATCGTCAACCTGGAAAAGACCCTCCCGATGTTCCAGGAGGCGACCAAGTTCGTGCGCCAGCTGGCGTCCAACAAAGGCACCATCCTGTTCGTCGGTACCAAGCGCCAGGCTCGCGAGATTGTCGGCGAAGAAGCCGTTCGCGCCGGCATGCCCTTCGTCAATCACCGCTGGCTGGGCGGCATGCTCACCAACTTCAAGACCGTGAAGCAGTCGGTCAAGCGCCTGAACGACATGGAGGCCGCACTGGCTGAAGAAGGCAAGCTGTCGAAGAAGGAAGCCCTGCTGCTGCAGCGCGAGGCCGACAAGCTCAACCGCAGCCTCGGCGGTATCCGCGAAATGAACAACCTGCCCGACGCCATCTTCATCATCGACGTCGGCTACCAGAAAGGCGCCATCACCGAAGCCAAGAAGCTTGGCATTCCCGTGATTGGCGTGGTCGATACCAACAACAGCCCGGAAGGCGTGGATTACGTGATCCCCGGCAATGATGACTCCAGCCGCGCCATTCGCCTGTATGCCCGCGGCGTCGCCGATGCGGTGCTGGAAGGACGCGCCCAGGTGATCCAGGAGTTGGTCGGCGAGAGCGACGAGGAATTCGTCGAGGAAAGCGGCGACGAAACCCCCGCAGCCTGATATCCCCCGACGGCAAGAGAGGGGCGAATGCCCCTCTTTTCATATCTGACAAGTAGTTTGCAAGGAGCAAGAAATGGCGGAAATTACCGCAAGCATGGTCAAGGACCTGCGTGACAAGACCGACGCGCCCATGATGGATTGCAAGAAGGCGCTGACCGAAGCCGGCGGCGACATGGACAGGGCCGAGGAAATCCTGCGCGTGAAGTTCGGTAGCAAGGCCACCAAGGCCGCTGGCCGCATCGCCGCGGAAGGCGTGGTCGGCATCTACATCAGCCCCGATGCCAAGCTGGGCGCCATGATCGAAGTCAACTGCGAAACCGACTTCGTGGCCAAGAACGACGATTTCCTGGCTTTCACGAAGTCCCTGGCCGAGATGGTCGCCAAGCACAATCCCGCTGACGTGGCTGCGCTGTCCGCCATGGACATGGGCGGCAAGAGCGTCGAGGAAGTGCGCACCCAGCTGGTCGGCAAGATCGGCGAGAACATGAGCCTGCGCCGTTTCGTCCGCACCGAGGCGAAGGGCCGCCTGGCCAGCTACGTGCACGGCGGCTCCAAGATCGGCGTGACGGTTGACGTGGTCGGCGGCGACGAGCAGCTGGCCAAGGACATCGCCATGCACATCGCCGCGTCCAAGCCGGTTTCCCTGTCGCGCGAACAGGTGCCTGCGGAGCTGATCGAGAAAGAGCGCGCCGTTGCCCAGCAGAAGGCCGCCGAGTCCGGCAAGCCCGCCGACATCGTGGCCAAGATGGTGGAAGGTTCCGTCGCCAAGTACCTGAAGGAAGTGACCCTGCTGGGCCAGCCCTTCGTCAAGGACGACAAGCAGACCATCGAGCAGCTGTTGAAATCCAAAAGCGCCTCGGTTGCCGGCTTCACCCTCTATATCGTGGGCGAGGGCATCGAGAAGAAGAAGGACGACTTCGTCGCCGAAGTGATGGCCCAGGCCGGCAAGGCCTGAACCCAAGCGCGCGATGATGCTACAGCCTGTCTGCAAGCGCATCCTGCTCAAGCTTTCCGGCGAAGCCCTGATGGGCCCGGAAGCCTTCGGCTACCATGCCGAGACGATGGCCGGCATCGTTGCCCAGGTCAGGGAAGTGCATGAACTGGGCGTGCAGGTGGGCATCGTGGTGGGCGGCGGGAACCTGTTCCGCGGCGCCACCGGCGCACTCGGCGGCATGAACCGCGCCACTGCCGATTCCATGGGCATGCTGGCCACGGTGATGAACGCACTGGCGCTGAAGGACGCGCTGGAAACGGCTGGCCTGGATGTGCGGGTGCAGACCGCGGTGAGCATCGGTCATGTCGGCGAGCCGTTCGAGCGCGATGCCGCCGTGCGGCACCTGCAGGCCGGGCGTGTGGTGATCTTCGGCGGCGGCACCGGCAATCCGTTTTTTACCACCGACACCGCCTCGGCGTTGCGCGGCGCCGAAATCGGCGCCGATCTCATGCTCAAGGCAACCAAGGTGGACGGCGTGTACACGGCCGATCCCAAGAAGGATCCCAGGGCAACGCGCTACGAAACCTTGAGTTTCGACGAGGCCATCGCCAGGAACCTCGGCGTGCTCGATACGGCGGCCTTTGCCTTGTGCCGCGAGCAGAACCTGCCGCTTGCGGTGTTCAGCATCTTCAAGCCGGGCGCACTGAAAAGAGTCGTCATGGGCGAAAACGAAGGCACCCGAGTCACGATCTAAGCCAGCCGCCCCAAGTAGCCAATTCAAGGAGACAAGCCATGGCCGACCAAACCATCGCGGACGTGAAAAAGTCCGCCGAGCAGAAAATGCAGAAATCCGTCGAGGCGCTGAAGACCGACCTCGGCAAGGTGCGTACCGGCCGCGCCCATACTGGCATCCTGGACCATGTCATGGTGGACTACTATGGCAGCATGGTGCCGGTCCCGCAGGTTGCCAACGTCACGCTCGTCGACTCGCGCACCATCGGCGTGCAGCCGTGGGAGAAGAACATGGTCGGCAAGGTGGAAAAGGCCATCCGCGAATCCGACCTCGGACTCAACCCCGCCACCCAGGGCGAAGTGATCCGCGTGCCCATGCCGGCGCTGACTGAAGAGCGCCGCCGCGACCTCATCAAAGTGGTCAAGGGCGAGGGCGAGAACGCGCGCGTGGCGGTTCGCAATGTGCGCCGCGATGCGAACAACGCGCTCAAGGACATGGTCAAGAACAAGACCGCGAGCGAGGATGAGGAGCGCCGCGCACAGGACGAAGTCCAGAAGCTGACCGACAAGTACATTGCCGAAATCGACAAGCTGCTGCAAGCCAAAGAAGCGGACTTGATGGCGATCTAGCGTGCTCGCAGGAATATGGCGCAAGGCCATGACTTTCAAAAGCACCACTGCAGCGATCCCGGAAGAAAGAGCCACGCCGCGCCATGTCGCCATCATCATGGATGGCAACGGACGCTGGGCAAGACAGCGCCTGCTGCCCCGCGTTGCCGGGCACAAGCGCGGCGTCGAGTCCGTGCGGACCGCCGTGCGCGCCTGCATCGAGCGCGGCATCGAGCACCTGACGCTGTTTGCTTTCAGTTCCGAGAACTGGCGCCGCCCTGCGGCCGAGGTGGATACGCTGATGGAGCTGTTCGTGCTGGCGCTCGAACGTGAAGTCGAAAAGCTGCACGAGAATGGCGTGCGCCTGCGCATCGTCGGCGATCTCGAGCGCTTTGGGCCGCGCCTCAACAAACTTATCGCCGAAGGCGAGAAGCTCACTTGCGGCAACACCCGGCTTGCGCTGAACGTTGCGGCCAATTACGGCGGGCGCTGGGACATTCTGCAGGCGGTGAACAGGCTGCTGCAGGATCGGGACGTCAGCGAACCCGTTACCGAGGCCGACCTGGCCAGCCATCTGTGCCTGGCCGACACCCCCGAACCGGATCTTTTCATCCGCACCGGCGGCGAGCAGCGCATCAGCAATTTTCTGCTCTGGCAGCTGGCGTACACTGAACTTTATTTCACCGAAACCCTGTGGCCCGATTTCGACGCGGCTGCCCTGGATGCGGCGATCGAGTCCTATCGCAAGCGTGAACGGCGTTTTGGCCGCACCAGCGAACAGGTGATCGAAGCAGCGCAGGGCGCGCGCGCAGAAGAAAAGCGGGCGAAGCCATGAACAGACTCCTGACTGCCGTCCTGCTGCTGGCGATTTTCATTCCCGCGCTCTTTTTTGCCCCCGCTTTCCTGTGGGCGTTGCTGATTGCGCTGTTCTCCGCCGCCGCCGCCTATGAATGGGCGCCCATTTCCGCATTCCCGGCTTTCCTGCCGGTTTTCTACGGGGCCGGGATGGGCGTGATGGCGATCATTGTCTATCTGATGCCGGAGCAGGCCCATGCCATGCTGGTCCTGTATGCGCTGGCCGCGCTTTTCTGGGTGCTGGTTGCACCCCTGTGGCTCGCGGGGCGCTGGCGTGCTGAGGGATTTTTTCTGCGTGCGCTGGTGGGTAGCCTGGTCATCCTGCCCGCCTGGGCCGCGATCGTGGCCCTGCGCGAGCGTAGCGCGTTGCTGCTGCTCGGCGTGATGGCGCTGGTATGGATTGCGGACAGCGCCGCCTATTTTGCGGGCCGCCGGTTTGGCCGCCACAAGCTGGCGCCGGCGATCAGCCCGGGCAAGTCCTGGGAAGGGGTGGCAGGCGCGGCGCTCGCGCTGGTGCTGTATGCGTCCGCCATCAGCGCGGCCATTCAGGGCCTGCGTATCCCGGGCGCGCTCATGCTGGCCGCATCGCTGCTGTATTTTTCGATCCTGGGCGACCTTTTCGAGTCCTGGGTCAAGCGTGTTGCTGGCGTTAAGGACAGCGGCAACCTGCTGCCGGGCCATGGCGGCGTGCTCGACCGCATCGACGCGCTATGCGCGGCCCTCCCGATTGCAGCCGGCATTCTGCATTTCGCCAAATGGGCATGAGCAGGCAAACCCTCACCATCCTCGGCGCGACCGGCACCATCGGCGTCAATACGCTTGATGTGGTGGCGCGCCATCCCGCGCGTTTCGAGGTTTTCGCGCTGACCGGGGCAACCCAGGTCGACAAGCTGTTCCAGCATTGCCTGCAGTTCCGTCCGCGCTATGCAGTCATGACCGAAACCGCTGCCGCCAATGCGCTGCGCGAAAAGCTGCGCGCCGAAGGCAGTTCCACCGAGGTGCTGGCCGGGCCTGCGTCGCTGATCGAAGTGGCAACTGCGCCCGAGGTCAGCACCCTGATGGCGGCCATTGTCGGCGCCGCCGGCCTGCCGGCGACGATCGCTGCGGCGCGCAAGGGCAAGCGCATCCTGCTGGCCAACAAGGAAACGCTGGTGGTGTCCGGCCAGCTGTTCATGGACGCCGTGCATGAAAACGGCGCCGAGCTGTTTCCCATCGACTCCGAGCACAGCGCCATCCATCAGTCGCTGCCGGCCGGATTCGACGGCGACCTCGACGCAGCCGGCGTGAAGACCATCTGGCTCACCGCATCTGGCGGGCCGTTCCGCACCTGGAGCCCGGAGCAGATGGCCGGCGTCACGCCCGAGCAGGCGGTGGCCCACCCCAACTGGGTGATGGGCAGGAAGATTTCAGTCGACTCCGCCAGCATGATGAACAAGGGGCTGGAGGTCATCGAGGCCCGTTGGCTGTTCAACGCCCAGGCTGACCGCATCCGCGTTCTGGTGCACCCGCAGAGCATCATTCATTCGATGGTGGAATACCTTGACGGCTCGGTCATGGCGCAACTGGGCACGCCTGACATGCGCACGCCGATCGCTTATGGCCTTGGATTTCCGGAGCGGATCGACGCCGGTGTCTCCGGACTAGAGCTGATGGGCAGCCAGCTGCAATTCGAAGCGCCTGACATGCAGCGTTTTCCCTGCCTGCAGCTGGCCTTCGATGCCCTCAATGCCGGCGGCTACGCGCCGGCAGTGTTGAACGCGGCCACTGAAGTGGCTGTCGACGCCTTCCTTAATCGGCGCTGCAGCTTTGCTGACATTCCGCGCGCCATTGCCCGGGCGCTGGAAAACCTCCCGGCTTCGGCTCCCGCAAGTCTGGAGGATCTCCTGGACGCGGACCGTGAAGCCCGGCGACGCACCGAAAAACTTCTTTCTGTGGGGGCTGCGGCCTGAATGACAACCCTGCTGGCATTCCTGGTGGTGATTTTCGTGCTGGTGATCGTGCACGAATACGGCCACTATCTTGCCGCGAGGCTGGCGGGGGTGAAGGTCCTGAGGTTCTCCATCGGATTCGGGAAGCCGCTGTTCACCAAGCGTTTCGGCCAGGATGACACTGAATGGACGCTCAGTGCCCTGCCGCTGGGCGGCTACGTGAAGATGCTGGACGAGCGGGAGGGCCATGTCGAGGTGAGTGAGGCGCACCGCGCCTTCAATCGCGCGCCCGTCCTGCGACGCATCATCATCGTGGCCGCTGGCCCGCTGGCCAATTTCCTGCTGGCCATCCTGGTTTTCTGGGTCTTGTTCGTGCATGGCGTTCCGTCGATCAAGCCCATAATAGGCGAGCCCGGGCAGGGTACCCCCGCCGCTGCGGCCGGCCTGCGCGGCGGTGACGAGGTGGCTCGCATTGACGGGAACAGCGTGCGCACCTTCAGTGACCTGCACCTCGAGCTTGCAGAAGCGGCGTCGAAGGGAGCAAAGCCGGCCCTGGAACTCGCCAATGGCGAACGACGCGAACTCGATTTGAGCGGCTTTTCCGATGCGCTTCTCGAAGGCGACGGCAAGAAAATTGGCGTGGCGCCGTACGTGCCGCCGCTCGATCCGGTGATCGGGCGGCTGGAGCCTGGCAGCGTCGCGGAAAAATCCGGGCTCAGGCCGGGCGACCGCATTCTGGCAGTGGACGGTCAGACGATCGCCCACTGGGACGAATTCGCTCGCATCGTACGCGCTCGGCCGGGGCAGGAAATCGAACTGCAGTTCCTGTCCGGTGGCGAACAGCGTGTTTTGCGCCTGACGCCGGCCAGCCTGTCCGAAAACGGCAAACCGATCGGTCGCGTCGGTGTCGGGCCCAGGGTCGATCCGGCCATGTTCGAAGCCCTGCAGACGGAGGAGCGCTATGCGCCCATCCAGGCGCTGGCGCAGGCTGTGGAGAAAACCTGGAACACCTCGGTATTCAGCCTGAAAATGATGGGGCGCATGGTGCTGGGCCAGGTGTCGTGGCGCAATCTTTCAGGCCCCGTTTCGATCGCCGACTACGCCGGGCAGAGCGCGCGGCACGGGTGGATCAGCTTCGCGGGGTTCCTTGCCGTCATCAGCATAGGCCTGGGCGTGATCAATCTGTTGCCCATTCCCCTGTTGGATGGCGGGCATCTAATGTATTATTTCGTCGAGGTTTTTAGGGGAAGACCCGTCTCGGAACGGATCATGGACCTGGGTGCGCGCATCGGCGTGGTTCTAATCGCCGCAATGATCTTCCTGGCCCTTTATAACGACATGCTCCGCTTGTTGAATGAGTGAGTAAAATGAAAAAGCGCATCGCCCCGGCAGTCATCCTTGCCCTTTTGTCCGCATCGGCGCTGGCTGTCGAGCCCTTCACCATTCGCGATATTCGCGTGGAAGGGCTGCAGCGTACCGAAGCGGGTTCCGTATTCAGCTATCTTCCAGTCAAGGTCGGCGATACCTTCACCGATGACACGGCGGTGGCCTCCATCAAGGCGCTCTACGCCACTGGCTTTTTCAAGGACGTGAAACTGGAAGCGCAGGACGGGGTGCTGATCGTCGCCGTCGAGGAGCGCCCGTCAATCGCCAAGCTGACCATGTCGGGCATCAAGGAGTTTTCGGAAGAAGAGCTGAAAACCGGGCTCAAACAGACTGGCCTGGCGGAGGGCAGGGTGTTTGACAAAAGCATGCTCGACCGCGCAGAGCAGGAGCTGAAGCGGCAGTACTTCAATCGCGGCCTGTATTCGGTGCAGGTGGTGACCACCGTGACCCCGCTCGAACGCAACCGCGTCGCGCTGCAGTTCGATGTGGTGGAGGGAGACGCCTCCAAGATCAGGCAGATCAATATTGTCGGCAACAAGGTTTTCAGCGAGAAAAAGCTGCTTTCCCAGATGAGTTCCTCGACGCCGGGCTGGCTGTCCTGGTACACCAAGGACGACCAGTATTCGAAAACCCGGCTTTCCGGCGACCTCGAGGCCCTGCGCTCCTACTACCTGAACCAGGGCTACCTTGAGTTCAACATCGATTCCACGCAGGTTTCGATCAGCCCTGACAAGAAAGACATCTTCATCACCATCAACGTCACCGAAGGGCCAAACTACACGGTGTCCGACATCAACCTGGCCGGTCAGATGCTGGTGCCGGAGGCGGAGTTGAGAAAACTCATCACCGTCAAGCCGGGTGATGTGTTCTCGCGCGAAAAGCTCACCGAGTCTACTCGCAAGATCGGCGACCGCCTGGGCAATGAGGGCTATGCCTTTGCAAACGTGAATGCCGTGCCTGAGCTGGACAAGGAAAAGCATCTCGTGGCCTTCACCTTGTTCGTGGACCCGGGCCGCCGCGTGTACGTCAACCGCGTGAACGTCACCGGCAACACCAAGACACGCGACGAAGTCATTCGCCGCGAAGTGCGCCAGATGGAAGGCGGCTGGTACAACGCCGAAAAGATCAACATCTCCCGCGACCGCCTGAACCGACTCGGCTACTTCAACGAGGTCAACATTGAAACAC
>DAIMZB010000005.1:0-9603 GCA_036734185.1 Thiobacillaceae bacterium
TCACGAGGTCGAGCAGGATGAGGTCGGGGGGGGCGGTCCGGGCCATTTCCAGTCCCTCGCTGCCGCTGCCGGCGCAGCGTATCTGAACGGCCTTGTTCTCAAGGTGGCCGCGGATCAGCGCCAGCACCGCAGGATCGTCATCGATGGCAAGAATCCTGACCGGGTCGCCGTCTTGTTTCGGCTTCAAGTCCTGCAGGGCCGAGGCAAGCTCGTTTTGGGTAAACGGTTTTTGCAGGACGCCCGCTGCTCCAAGCGAGAGGCCCTTGTCCCTTTCGGCCACAATGGAAATGATGACTACCGGGATGCTCCTGAAGTTCTGCCGCCGTTTTAACTCGCTCAGCAGCTCCCAGCCATCCATGCCGGGCAACATGATGTCCAGCGTAATGAGATCCGGCAAAAGCATTTTCTCCAGGCGAGACAGCGCCGCCTCCGCAGTCGGGACGGATATGCTGTGGAACCCGGCCTCGGCCAGCTGGAGGCTGATGAGGCGCACGGCATGGGGGTCGTCCTCGACCACCAGAGCCACCGGCATTTTCTCCAGGATGGTGTTGTTTGCCTCGGCGCTCTCGACTTCGGCGGAGTCCGAGGCATCCCGATACGGCAGCCATATGCTGAAGCGGGCACCTTCTCCCAGGCGGCTTTCCAGACCGACCGCGCCGCCATGCAATTCGGCCAGTCGCTTGACTAGCGCGAGCCCAAGGCCCGTGCCCTCGTGCTGCCTGGCCAACCCGCCATCCAGCTGCACGAAACTCTGGAACAGGCGTTTCTGGTCGTCGGCGCTGATGCCCGGACCGGTGTCCGTTACGCTGACTTCGAGGTAGTTGCCATATTTGACCGGCAGGGTGGATGAGGGTATTTCCTCGCGTGCCACGCGGCGTGCAGCGATGCGGATCCTGCCCCCCTCTGGCGTGAACTTGACTGCGTTGGACAGCAGGTTGAATGTCATTTGCTTGAATTTCCGTTCGTCCAGCGCAACGCTGGATATTGACGGATCTATTTCGAGTTCCAGGCTGATGTGATGCGCGAGGGCTCTTTCACGCACGATGGCCAGGCTGGCGGAAAGGAGTGAATGCACATCGGCTGGCGAGAGCTGCAGGACCATGCGGCCAGCTTCGACCTTGGTCAGGTCAAGAATGTCGTTGATGAGATCGAGCAGGTGCTGTCCGCTGGACAGGATTTCTCCGGCGTAATCCTGCTGGCGGGGCGTCATGGGGCCTGCCATGCCATCGTGCAGTATTTCGGAAAATCCGATGATGGCGGTAAGCGGCGTCCTCAATTCGTGCGACATGTTGGCAAGAAATTCCGTTTTCATGCGGTTGGCTTCCTCTGCCGCCTGCTTGGCAACACGCGCTGCCAGCACTTCGAGGCCGTAGGTCAGGTCCTCGGATATTTCCGTGAGGAGCGCAACCGCGTCGCCCTTGAAAGCGTCCGGTTCGCCAGCATAGATATTCAGGCTGCCGAACGTGTGGCCATCGCGCTTGAGCGGCAGCGCGATCATCGAGGCATAGCCGCGTTTCAGTGCAGCTTCGCGCCAGACCGCAAAGCCCGCGTCTTCTGCGATGTTGTGCACGACCACGGTCTCGCCGGTGCGGATGCAGGTGCCGGTCGCCCCTTGCCCTTCGGCGACATCCGGGTTGGTGCTGATGTGGATGTGGTCGAGGTAGCCGTCGACGTGACCGGCCGAGGTGACCGGCTGCACGAGGCCGCTGGTGGCATCGACGTAGCCCACCCACGCCATGCGATAGCCGCTGCCTTCGACCACCGCGCGACATATGTCGGCGAGGAGCGTGGATTCGTCGTCCGAGCCGACGATCGCGCGGTTCGCGCCGGACAGGGCTCTCAAGGCATTGTTGGCATGCAGGACTTCCCGGTTTCTTGCCGCGAGCTGGTCAGCCATGCCGTCGAAATGAGCGCCGAGCTTGCCGATTTCATCATCGTCCTTGAGCGATGCGCGCGCTGTATGGTCGCCCGCACCGAAGCGCTGGATGGCACTGACAAGGCGGCCGACGCGTTTCAGGATCAGGAGGTTGGCGCTGAACCAGGCCAGCAAAAGCAGCATGAGAGTGGCTGCCGTTATGAATGCCAGCCCTTTCCGGAAATTGGCCTCGATGGGGCCCTGCATCACTTCGTAGGGCATTCCGACCATCACGCATGGCGAATCGCTGCGCCCCTTCTCGAATGGCGCGTATACGAAAAGCCGCTCGCGCCCATCCAGGCTGAGCGCCAGTTTCTTGCCCTGGCATCCTGATTGAACGATGGGGCCAAGCATGCTGGGGGTAACAGGTTTTCCTACCAGGCTTTCATCGTAGGGCCGGCGCGAAATGATGCTGCCGTTCATGTCTGTAAGCAGGAGTATGGTGCCTGTCGGGAGCCGGACTTCCTCCGTGATGTGGGTGAACCAGGCGGCACCCAGCGCTGCGAATGCGACGCCCGAAAGCTTGCCCGAGGCGTCATTCAGTGGCAGGGCGAAGTTGACTGAGTCGCGCCCCGTTATTTTCCCAACCTGATGCGTGCCAATGGCCAGGGCGTGGCTTGCGATCGCTTTCTGGAACCAGGTGCGATCGTTTGTCATCACGGGGCGTTCGAGCGTCAGGGCGCTGCACCAGACCAGCCCCTCCGGCGTCGTCACCCCCAGATTCAGGTAGATGTCGAACGCATTACGCACACCCGCCAGGAAGCGGTCGCATTGCTTTTTGTCGCCCTCCTTGACCGATGGAAAGGCCGCGATCATTTCGAGCAGCCGTTGCGTGTCCAGTATGCGCTCGTGTCCCTTGAGTGCGGTGTTGTTCGCCGCCCGCTCCAGCGTCGCGGTTGCTGCATCTTCCGCCCGCTGCCTTTGCTGGAGGGTGTTCAGGACAAGCAGGATGAAGCCGGGCAGGGTTGCCAGAAGCACCAGCAACATGAGGCGCCCGCGCAGGCTGACGGGCAGAAAACGCGATCCCTTCAAGAAAGAAAGCACCCCGGATTCTCCTGCAGCGTGTGTTTGGAATGTTTGCTTTATAGAGCATCCATACCGTCCGGCAACAACAGAAAAGACGAGTGGTCACAGGCGGGGGAAAAACCACCTGGGGCCATCATTCTGACAGGTGCCAGGGTAAGGGGGTGAGACTGGCTAGCGCGGCTCGCTGTTGGGCAGCGCGATGTCGCACTCGCTGAATATGCGCGCGGTGCAGGTGCGGCAGACATTGCTGTCGAGTCGGGAATAAACCGTGGAAATGGCCTCGCCCTTGTTGGGAAAGATGTTTTCGCGGCCAACCTGCTCAGCCTGTCCGCCTTCGCGCAGCATTGAGCAGAAGCCAGGCTGCACGCCAACGAGGTACAGCCCGCCGCCGAGCTTCTGCCGGCGCCTGGCTTCGCCGGCCAGCATTTCGGCACCGGCCAGGTCAATGAAGTTGACCGCGCGGGAAAACATCATCACGTGTTTCTTGGCAGGGTCGTACTCGTCGATCTGCCTGAGCATTTGCTTCACATGCTCGACGGCCCCGAAGAAGATCGAGCCTTCTATCCGGACCATTTCCATCTGCGGACAGCCCGGCGCATCGGCGCCAAGGTCGGTGAATTTTCGGTTGGGGTTGTATTTCTCGCTTGCGATCGGGGCCATAGATCGGATGCGGGGGCGGGAGGTACGGTAGAGATAAAAAATCAGCGACACAATGATGCCGAAGAAAATGCCCTTTTCCAGGTCCACCAGGGTCCCGAAGAAGGTAACGGCAAACACGATCGACTCCTTGCGATGGCGCTTGAGGATCTCGTTGATGTGGTGAAAATCGATCAGGCCCCACGCCACCTGGAACAGTACGCCTGCCATGGCGGCGACCGGTAGATAGGCGACCAGTGGCGCGATCAGCAGCACGATGGCGAGCAGGAAAACTGCAGAAAATGCGGCCGCCAGGGGTGTTTTCGCACCGGCGCTGAAATTTACGCCGCTGCGGTTGAAAGAGCCGCTGCTGGCGTAGCCGGAGAAAAAGCTGCCAAAAATATTGGCCAGCCCCTGGCCGACGAACTCCTGATTGCTGTCGATGGTCTGTCCCGACTTGATGGCGACCGAGCGGGCAATGGCGACTGCTTCGGTCAGCGCCAGTATGGTGATGATGAGGGCCGGAAACAGGGTCTGCTTGAGCGCGTTCAATGAGAAGTCGGGCAGGGAAATCGGCGGCAAACCGACGTCGAGCGCGCCGACAGTGTGGATGCCGGTCCGCGTTTCACCAAAATAATGGTTGAGCGCAAGCGCGAATGCGCTGCCCGCAACCATCGCGATGATCATGTAAGGCAGCCTGGGCAGGTACTTCTTCGCAACGATGCCGGTAAGCAGCGTGAGCAGTCCGGTTGCCGTTACGTAGGGATCGATGTCGGACAGGTGCGTGGCGGTATGGCTGATGACCTCATGGAAATGCGCCCCGCGGGGGATGGCAAGACCAAAAAAGTTCTTTATCTGGCTGGCGGCGATGAGGATGGCGGCACCGGCAGTGAAACCGATGATGACGGTGTGCGAAATGAAATTGACCAGCGCGCCCATTCGCGCCAGGCCCATCAAGAGCTGGAACAGGCCTGCCAGGAAGGTGAGCGTGAGCACCAGTCCGATGAAATTTGCGGTGCCCGGCTCGGCCAGCGGGCTGACCGAAGCGAATACCACAATCGAAATCGCCGTGGTGGGGCCGGACACCAGGTGCCAGCTTGAGCCGAACAGCGCAGCCAGGATGGTCGGTACCATCGCCGCATACAGGCCGTACTCTGGTGGCAGGCCAGCGATGATGGCGAATGCCACGGCCTGGGGCAGCACGATGATGGCGCCGGACAGGCCGGCAATCGCATCCGCCTTCAGGCTGCCCTGATTGACCTGCGGCCACCAGCGCAAAAAAGGTAGCAGTTTGTAAAGCCAGAGAGGGCAGGCGGAGGCGTCAAGCCGCATAAACTAAATTGAGAGGCCAATAAGGTATTTTTTTGTCCGGGGATGGCTTTATCGTACCGGAGCGGTTGCGGCGCGATGCAGCGCGGGCATAGAATGCCCTTACGAATCAAGGCATCAAAAGGGTTAAGCCTTGGAAAAAATTATAACACCCACCACCAATAGAGAGAGGAAGATGAAAGTAACTCATATCACGACAGTAGTCGCTGTGCTCGCCTGCGCGCTCAGCCTGCCGGTTCAGGCAGGCGGCGATCCCGTCAAGGGGCGAGAGAAGAACTCGATGTGCGCCGGTTGCCATGGCATTCCCGGCTGGAGAACAGCTTATCCCACGACTTATCATGTGCCCAAGCTGGGCGGTCAGCACGAGGAATACATCGTTGCTGCGCTCAAGCAGTACCAGACCGGCGAGCGCAATCATCCCAGCATGAAGGCCATCGCCGCCAGCCTGTCCGAGGAGGACATGCAGGATCTGGCTGCCTATTACGCTTCGTCCTACAGCGGCCCCAGCAAATAATCAAAAGGGAGAAAACATGAACAAGACGATTACGCTGTTTGCACTCTCTCTTGCGGTTGCTGCGAGCGCTCCTGCGCTGGCGGCGGGCAATGCCGAGGCCGGCAAGGCCAAGTCCACAACCTGCGCCGCTTGCCACGGCTCGGATGGCAACAGTCTCGCCCCAAGCTTTCCCAAGCTGGCCGGACAGCACGAGGACTACATCCATCAGGCCTTGAAGGATTACAAGAGCGGAAAGCGCAAGAACCCCATCATGTCCGGACAGGCTGCAGCCCTTTCCGATCAGGACATGATGGATCTGGCAGCATTCTTTTCCGGGCAGAAGGGGCTGACCCAGAAGTATTGAGTCCGCAGGCGGCAATCAGGAAACGGTCGGGACATCCCGGCCGTTTTCTTTTTCGAGATCGGGGTTTCTGCATTCGAGCCGGATTGCGGCGGGCTCAGGAACGGGCCTGTCCGATTTTTTCATCCAGACAGCCCAGATAGACCGCGGGCTCATAATTTCCGCCGTGGCGCTGGGCTTGCCAGATCATTTCAGCCAGGCAGTCCATGGCGGCATGCTCGGCCGCCATGCGCCCGCCGAGTTTTGCCGTCAAGAGATCGAGCCGTTCACGGATGCCCGCCGGCTGGTCGATGGCGGTCTGCTCGGCCAGGGAAAGATGCATGCTCAGATGCAAAAAGGGATTGGTGTCGCCGAATTCAGGCGGATAGTCCCGTGCGAGATAGCGTTCCGGCTGGTTCAGCATGGCATGGTATTCCGGATGTTCGAGGATCACTGGCAGTGCCAGGGTCTCGGCGCCTTCCAGCGGCAAGCTTTCCTTGTATTTTTTCCAGACGGCGAAGAAGAACTGGCGCACCTGGTCCCTGCTTGGATTAAACATGCTTGTCCCTGTAGTCGCAGAGGTCGGCGATCACGCATTCGCCGCATTTTGGCTTGCGCGCGACGCAGGTGTAGCGGCCATGCAGGATCAGCCAGTGGTGCGCGTGCTGCATGAATTCCGCAGGCACATACTTGAGCAGCTTCTTCTCGACTTCCAGCGGGGTCTTGCCAGGCGCGAGTCCGGTGCGGTTGGAAACCCGGAAGATGTGCGTGTCCACGGCCATGGTCGGCTGGCCGAAGGCGACGTTGAGGATTACGTTGGCGGTCTTGCGTCCCACGCCGGGCAGTTTCTCCAGTTCCTCGCGAGTGGCGGGCACCAGGCCGTGGTGTTCGTCGATGAGAATCTTGCAGGTCTGGATGATGTGCCTGGCCTTGCTTTGATAAAGGCCAATGGTCTTGACGTAGTCGCGCAGTCCCTCCTCGCCGAGGGCGAGGATTTTTTGCGGCGTATTGGCCACCGGGAACAGGCGGCGCGTGGCGAGGTTCACGCCCTTGTCAGTGGCCTGTGCCGACAGCACCACGGCAACCAGCAGCTCGAAGGGCGAGCCGTATTCGAGTTCGGTGGCGGGATGCGGATCAATGGCCTGCAGGCGCCGGAAGATTTCGGCGCGTTTGGTGTTGTTCATTGCGGCTCTTTTTTTCTGAGCTGTCTTCTCAGGTCGAGATTGGCCTTTTGTCGCTGGATCTTGAGGGAGGGCGCATGGCTGCCTGCCTTGCGCTGTTTGACCAGGACAACCAGTGGGTTGCGCGGCTTGCGCGGCGCCTTGCCGCGAATTTTCATGCCGGCTGCGCAGCAGCGGCTGTGTGTGCGGCCAGGTGCGCGCGGCGCTGGGCGCGCTGGTCCAGCCAGTTGCGCCCGGCGATCAGCAATCCCAGGCCAATGAAAGCCCCTGGCGGCAGGATGGCCAGCAGGAAGCCCTTGTAATCCGGCATCAAGGTGATGACCCAACTCTTGGTTGCAGGCCCGAAGGCGAGGTCGATGCCGGACAGCAGGGTGCCCTGGCCGGCGACTTCGCGTATGGTGCCGAGCACCACCAGCACCAGGGTCAGGCCCAGGCCCATCAGCGCGCCATCGAGCGCGCTGTGCAACGCATGGTTCTTGGAAGCGAAGGCGTCGGCGCGCGCCAGCACGATGCAGTTCGTGGTGATGAGCGGGATGAACACGCCAAGCACCAGATACAGGGGATGGGCAAAGGCATTCAGTGCCAGGTCGATGACCGTGACCAGTGCGGCAATGATCAAGATGAAAACGGGGATGCGGATTTCATTCGGCACGAAATTTCGCACGGACGAAACCGACAGGCTGGACGCCATCATGACGAATACGGTGGCCAGGCCGAGCGACAGCGCATTGACCACATTGTTGCTGATGGCGAGCAGCGGGCACAGACCCAGCAACTGCACGACGCCGGTGTTTTGCTTCCACAAGCCGTTATGGGCGAGGGTCGAGAATTCCTGTCTGCTGATCATGGCTGTTTGACCTCCGCTCGCAAAAGGGTTTCTCGATGCAACCGAAAATATTTTAGTGCTTCGCGCACGGCCTTGACGATGGCGCGGGGTGTGATAGTTGCCCCTGCGCGCGAGTCGAATTCACCGCCGTCCTTCTTCACTTTCCAAAGGCTGTCCTGATCTGGATGGTAGGACTTGTCGTCGAACTGCAGGATCCACGGGCTTTTCGACAGCTGGATGTAATCGCCCAGTCCGGGCGTTTCCTTGTGTTGGGTCACGCGCACGCCTGTCAGCATGCCGCTGGCGTCGATGCCGATGAGCAGGCCAATGTCGCCGCTGTAGCCTTCCGGGGCGACGGCTTCCAGAACGATGCCGGCGGGTTGCCCGTTTTTGGTGGCCAGCCACATGCCGGAAGGCTTGCGCGTGCCGAGCAGGGCGTCGGCGGACAGTTCGCGGTAGGCGGCAAGCAGGTCGTTGTCGTAGAGGGCTTTCGGCAGCACCTGGTTGATGAGCGCGAGTTTCTCGTTTTGCGCGCTTTTTTCGATGATGGTGTGGGTCTGGCTGTAGGTGTAGGCCAGCACCCCCGTGCCGACGAGGGCGAACATGAACAGGATTACGCTGGTACGCAGGGCATTCCGCAGGATCGGGCTCATTTCTTCTTCGCCTCGCCGAAAACTGGCGGTTGAGTGTAGGCGTCGATCAGCGGCACGCACAGGTTCATTAGCAGAATGGCGAAGGCCACGCCGTCGGGGTAGCCGCCGAACACGCGGATGACGACGGTGAGGAAACCTGCGCCCAGGCCGAATATCAGGCGCCCGCGCGGCGTGGTCGCTCCGGAGACGGGGTCGGTCGCGATGAAGAATGCTCCGAGCATGGCGCTGGGCGTTGCGATCTGGAACCAGGGTGCGGCGTAGCGACCGGCATCCGCCCAGTGCAGAAAGCCGGCCGTGAGCCAGATACCAGCGAGAAAAGCCACCGGCACCTGCCACGGCACAATGCGCAGCGCCCATAGCAGCAGGCCCCCGACGAGGTAGCCCGCGGCCACCCATTCGCCGCCGATGCCACCGATACTGCCGAAAACATGGCTGGCAGCATGGATTTCGCCCAGCGTATGCTGCTGCAGCAGGCCGGTTCGTATGCTGTCGAGGGGCGTCGCGCTGACCACGGCATCGAGCGCCACACCAGATGGTAGACCGCCGCCAAAAATGAAGGACAGGCTTTCACCGAAATTCAGCGGATGTGCGGCCAGGGACAACGGCGCCGACCACTGCGTCATTTGTACTGGGAAGGAAATGATCAGCACGGCAAAGCCGACCATGGCCGGGTTGAAAATGTTTTGCCCAAGCCCACCGTACAGGTGCTTGGCGATGCTGATGGCGAACAGCATGCCGACCAGGGTCAGCCACCAGGGCGCAAGGGGCGGCAGCGAAAGCGCCAGCAGCCAGGCGGTGACAACCGCGCTGCCGTCGGCAAGAAAGGGCTTGATCGGATAATTGCGCAACTTCAGAGATGCAGCCTCCAGCACAAGCGCGAGCAATGAAGCCCAGACAAGGTTAATGACGATGCCCCAGCCGAACTCCCAGACATAGGCGACCACGCCGGGCAGGAGGCAGGCCAGTACCAGCAGCATCACACGGGTGACGCTGTTTTTTTGCAGGATATGGGCGGAAGCAGTCATTCTGTGTCTGTAGTTCAGGGGGTTTCCGGCTCCACCGGTTGCTTGGCGATCTCGCGGATTTTAGCCCGCCGCGCCTCGATCTCGGCAATTTCCGCCTGCTTGTCGGGCGGCAGGCTGTCAATCAGTGCCTCCTCGAACCCAAGACCGAGCAGGAAGGAACGCGCCCCCAGGATCTGCCG
>DAIMZB010000005.1:9613-22009 GCA_036734185.1 Thiobacillaceae bacterium
CGGGCGGCAGGTTGTCGATATTCCTGGGCGTGGCGGCGGCTTTTTTTGCCTCGGCGCGGGCGAGTGCCTCCTGAATCAGTTTTTTCTTGGCGTCCTGGGCGGCACTGTCCTGCACAGGCGCTTCCGCCTTTTTGGTCTGGGCCTTGGCGGCGAGGCGCTCGGCCTTTTCCTTTTTCTCGCGTTCCAGGCGGAACAGGCGGAATTCATGACGGTCACGCGCGATGTCTGCATGCCGTTTTTCCTTGTCGTGTGCCCAGATCTCGCTTTTGGCATAGCGGTAGTAGTCGACCAGGGGGATGTGGCTGGGACAGACGTAGCTGCAGCAACCGCATTCGATGCAGTCGAATAAGTGGTATTCCTGCGCCTTGCCCAGATCCTTGGCGCGCGCGAACCAGTAGAGCTGCTGCGGTTGCAGTTCTGCCGGGCATACCGGCACACACTGGGTGCAGCGGATGCAGGGCATTTCGCGCGGTTTGGGCGGGAAGAGTTCGGGCGATTTCGCCAGCACGCAGTTGGTCGCCTTGACTACCGGCACGTCAAGATTGGGCACATCGAAGCCCATCATCGGGCCACCCATGATGATGCCACTGGTACCGTCACGTTCACCTGCATGCAAGAGCAGTTCACTCATCGGTGTCCCAATCAGCACCTCGTAATTTTGCGGACGCAGTACATGGCCAGTGACGGTGACTATGCGTGAAATCAGCGGTTCGCCGTGCAAAATAGCCCGTGCCAGCGCGTATGCCGTGCCAACGTTGAATACTTGTACACCGATGTCAGTGGAGCGTATGCCGTAGCCGCTCTCTTTCCCGGTCAGTGTCTTGGTCAATTGCTTGGCGCCGCCGCCAGGATAGACCGTGGGTACTGCGGCAATTTCCACCTCGAAGCCGCTTTGCCTCGCAGCTGCTTGCATTGCGGCAATGGCCTCAGGTTTGTTGTCTTCGATGCCGACGATCACTTCGCTGGCGTTCAGCAGATGGCGCATGATTTCTGCGCCCGCCAGGGTGTCTGCAGCACGTTCTCGCATGAGCAGGTCGTCACTGGTGATCCAGGGTTCGCATTCGCCGCCGTTCAGAATCAGCGTCGGGATTTCCCGTCCGCCCGGATCCAGTTTGACAGAACTCGGAAACACCGCGCCCCCCAGGCCGGCCAGCCCCATGTCACGCACGTAGCCGCGCAATGCGGCGGGGTCGAGATTGCGCCAGTCCAGGGGCTGGCGCGCGATCCATTCGTCTCTGCCATCTGTGGCGATGGTGATGCACAGATCCGACAGGCCGGAAGGATGCGGGACGGCGGCAAGGCCGATTTGGGTCACTGTGCCGGAGGACGGAGCGTGGATGGCGGTAGAAACATAGCCGTCCGCCTCGGCGATCATCTGTCCCTTCAGCACGCGGTCGCCGACCTTGACGACAGGCTTGGCCGGCTGGCCAATGTGCTGGTGAAGGGGTACCACGAGTTTCCTGGGGATAAAAAAGGCGTGAATTGGCCGAGCAGAAGAGATGATCTTGTGCTCTTCAGGGTGAACGCCGCCAGGGAAACGATGTAAGTCACGCATAACCTAGGCTACCTGCTTGATCCTGAACACCGGGTGCTTCCATTTCCATGTGGTGATGTCTTCCTTCAGCGGCACCATGGAAATGCAGTCGACCGGGCAGGGTGCGACGCACAGCTCACAGCCGGTGCACTCCGCGGCGATGATGGTGTGCATCTGTTTGGCGGCGCCCAGGATGGCGTCGACCGGGCAGGCCTGGATGCACAGGGTGCAGCCGATGCAGAGGTTCTCGTCGATGAGCGCGACGGACTTGGGCTTGGGCTCGGCATTGAGCGGCTTGGGTTCCACGCCCAGCAGTTCGGCGAGTTTCTTTACGCCTTCCTCGCCGCCGGGCGGGCACTGGTTGATGTCGGCCTCGCCCTTGGCGATGGCGGTGGCGTAGGGCTTGCAGCCCGGATAGCCGCACTGGCCGCACTGGGTCTGCGGCAGGATGGCGTCGATTTTCTCCACCATCGGGTCGCCCTCGACCTTGTAGCGCAGGGCGGCGAAACCGAGCACCGCACCCACTGCCACCGCGATGGCTGCCATGACCAGAATGGCTGTCAGCATCAGATTTTCACAAGTCCCGAAAAGCCCATGAAGGCGAGGCTCATCAGCCCGGCGGTGATCATGGCGATGCTGGTACCCTGGAAGATCTTCGGCACGTCAGCCGCTTCCATGCGCTCGCGAATCCCGGCGAAAAGCACCAGCACCAGGCTGAAACCGATGGCGCCACCCGCACCGAACAGCAGCGATTCGACAAAATTGTGCTGCGCCTGCGCGTTCAGCAGCGGAATGCCCAGCACTGCGCAGTTGGTGGTGATGAGCGGCAGGTAGATACCCAGCACCTGATACAGCACCGGGCTGGTTTTGTGGATGAACATCTCGGTGAACTGCACGATGCCGGCGATGACCACGATGAAGGACAGCGTGCGCAGGTAGAAGAGGTCGGTGCCGAGCAGATACTCATTGATGAGGTATGAGGCGCCGGAAGCCAGCGTCAGCACGAAGGTCGTGGCGAGGCCCATGGAAATCGAGGTTTCCAGTTTTTTCGACACGCCCATGAACGGACATAGCCCAAGAATCTTGGACATGACGATGTTGTTCACAAACACCGTGCCGATGAGGAGAATGAGATAGTGCTCCAAGGCGACAGCTTACAAGATCAAATTATCTGAATTATCCGGCCTCAAGCCCCGAGATTCAACCGTGGCGAAAAGGTGGATATGCCAGCCTTTACTGGCCGCGCTTCAGGATGTCCTCGGCCAGACCGGGATAGACGATTTTTCCGTCCTGTATCTGCAAGCCCTTGCCCAGGTGCGGGTTGTCCGTGCAGGCGTCGCTTCCCTTGTTCGCCAGCGCGGTGATGAAGGGCAGGGTGGCCTGCGTCAGCGCCAGCGTGGCGGTGCGCGCGACCGCGCCGGGCATGTTGGTCACGCAATAGTGAACAACGCCCTCGTCCATGTAGAAGGGCTCGCTGTGGGTGGTGGGGCGCGATGTTTCGGCGATACCGCCCTGGTCGATGGAAACGTCGACCAGCACAGAACCGGGCTGCATGGCGCGCAGATGCTCGCGTGTGACGATCCGCGGCGCCCGGCGCCCGGCCACCATGGCGGCGCCGATTATGATGTCCGCCTGCCGCACGGCCCGGGTGATTTCGCCGGGGGTGGCGAAGGCGGTTTCGCAGCGCGCGCCGAAAAGTTCTTCGGCGCGGCGGAGTTTTTCGGCACTGCGGTCCAGCAGCAGGACATGGGCGCCCAGCCCCACGGCAACGCGCGCCGCGTTCATGCCCACCGTGCCCCCGCCGATGACAACCATGCGCGCCGGAGGCACGCCGGGCACGCCGGTGACCAGGGTACCGTTGCCGCCGTAGGGCCGCATCAGGCCCAGCGCCCCCATTTGCGGGGCCATGCGCCCGGCAATTTCCGACATGGGCCTGAGCAGCGGGAAGCCGCCGCCGGCATCCGTCACGGTTTCATAGCCGATGGCCGAGACCTTGCGCTCAAGCAGGTTTTTTGCGAGGTCGGGCGCGGCGGCAAGATGCAGGTAACAAAACAGCAGCTGGCCGGCCTGCAGGAAAGGGGTTTCCGAAGGCTGCGGTTCCTTGACCTTCACGACCATGTCCGCACGGTAGACCTCTGCGGGTGATTCCACCAGCTCGGCGCCTGCGTCGCGGTACGCGGCGTCGGCAAAACCGATGTCGCTGCCGGCGCCGGCCTGCACGCGCACCGCATGCCCTGCCTCGGTCAATGCGCGCACGCCGTCCGGCGTCATTGCCACGCGGTACTCGTTGTTCTTGATTTCCCTGGGAATGCCAATCAGCACGGTGATTCCTTCATTGTTCCGAATACTTCAATTTAGCCCGTTGCTGCAGGCGCCCGCTAGATCTCGACCTGGGTGCCCAGTTCGATCACCCGGTTGGGCGGCAGCTTGAAGAATTCCATGGCTGTCGAGGCGCTGCGGTTCATCCAGGCGAACAGTCTCTCGCGCCACAGCGCCATGCCCGGCAGCTTGCTCGGGAGGATGGTCTCGCGGTTGAGGAAGAACGAGGTCTCCATCATGTTGAAACCGATGCCGAACGGTTTGGTGCGCGACAGCGCGAGCGGGATGTCGGGCTCGTCCTTGAAACCGTAGCGCACGGTCATGCGGCAGGCGCCATGGCCAAGGTCGCTGATTTCGATCTGGTCGACCTCCGGCACGCTCGGGACCTCCTCGGTGACGGCGGTAAGGAAAATCACCCGTTCGTGCAGCACCTTGTTATGGATCAGGTTGTGCAGCAGCGCGTGCGGCACGCTGGAGTGGCTGGTGGTCAGGAACACTGCAGTGCCCGGCACGCGCAGGGGCGGGTGCGCCATCAGGCTTTCCAGGAAAGGTTCGAGCGGCAGCGTTTCATCCGACTGTTTCTTCTGAAGCAGGGCACGGCCCTTTTTCCAGGTGGCCAGCAGGGTGAAGACCAGCGCGCCGACCACCAGCGGGAACCAGCCGCCATGGGGGATCTTGGGCAGGTTGGCGGCGAAGAAGGCAAGGTCGATGGAAAGGAAGAACGCGCCCAGTCCGACGACCACCCACAGATTCTTTTTCCACAGCGAATAGGCAACCAGCGAGGCCAGCAGGGTGTCGATCGCCATGGTCCCGGTCACGGCGATGCCGTAAGCCGCGGCCAGGTTGGAAGAGTTCTGCAGCCCCAGCACGAGGCCGGCCACGCCCAGGCCCAGCGCGGTGTTGATGAAAGGGATGTAGACCTGGCCGATTTCCCGGCTGGATGTGTGCACCACGCGCATGCGTGGCAGGTAGCCGAGCTGGATGGCCTGGCGGGTGATCGAGTAGGCGCCGGAAATGACGGCCTGCGAAGCGATGATCGTGGCGAGCGTGGCCAGCGCGATCATCGGATAGATGGCCCATCCCGGCGCCATGAAATAGAACGGATTTTCCAGGGTTTCAGGGTTGCGGAGTATCAGCGCGCCCTGGCCGAAGTAGTTGAGCAGCAGCGCAGGCAGGGTCAGGCTGACCCAGGCGAGCCGGATCGCCTTCTTCCCGAAATGGCCCATGTCCGCATAGAGGGCCTCGGAGCCGGTCACCGCCAGCACGACCGAACCCAGCGCCAGGAAGCCGGCCAGCCGGTTGTGGACGAAGAACATGACTGCGTATTCCGGGTTCAGCGCGCGCAATACCTGCGGATTTCCGACGATTTCCTTGAGGCCCAGCACGGCAAGTGTCACGAACCATACCAGCATGACCGGGCCGAAGAAGCGGCCGACCTGGCCCGTGCCCCATCGCTGCACCACGAACAGGCCGGTCAGGATGACGAGGGCAAGGGGGATGATGAAAACATGCAGGCCCGGAGTTGCGAGCTCCAGGCCTTCCACGGCGGACAGCACCGAGATGGCGGGGGTAATGATGCCGTCGCCGTAGAACAGCGCGGCGCCGAACACGCCCAGGGTCAGGAAAGCCCATTTCAGCTCGGGGCGCTTGTGCGTGGCCTGCTGGGCCAGCGCGATCAGCGCCATGATACCGCCCTCGCCGCGGTTGTCGGCGCGCATGATGAACAGCACGTACTTCAGCGACACCACCAGCATCAGCGACCAGAAAACCAGGGACAGCATGCCCAGCACGTTGGCCTCGTTGACGCCGATGCCGTGGCTCTCGTGAAATACTTCCTTGACGGCATAGAGCGGGCTGGTACCGATGTCGCCGAACACCACGCCGATCGCGCCCAGGGTGAGCGCAGGCAGGCCGGTTTTTTGTACAGCGCTTATTGTTGTTCCCCTATTTCAAAGCCTGTATGCATTCGCGGACCAGTGCCGGGCCGCGGTAAATGAGGCCAGTGTATACCTGAACGAGCTTTGCGCCAGCATTGATTTTCTCGCGCGCGTCCTCGCCGCGGAGGATGCCCCCCACGCCGATGATGGGCACCTCGTCCTGCAGCAGGCGGGAGAGCTCGCGGATGACGCTGGTGGATCTTTCGCGCACGGGCGCGCCCGAAAGCCCCCCGGTTTCCTGGCCATGGGCGAGGTGGGCAACCTTGTCGCGCGAGAGCGTGGTGTTGGTGGCGATCACGGCGTCCATGCGATGGCGGCGCAACAGGTCGGCGATGGCCGCAATCTGGTCCTGCTCAAGGTCGGGCGCGATCTTGAGCGCGATCGGTACATGCCGGCCATGAGCCTGCGCAAGCTCCACCTGGCGCTGCTTCAATTGCGCGAGCAGGCTGCCCAGTGCGTCCGCGCCCTGCAGGTCGCGCAGGTTCTTGGTGTTGGGCGAGGAGATGTTGACCGTGACATAGCTCGCGTGCGCGTATACCGCGGACAGGCAG
This sequence comes from Thiobacillaceae bacterium, assembly GCA_036734185.1. Lineage (GTDB taxonomy): Bacteria > Pseudomonadota > Gammaproteobacteria > Burkholderiales > Thiobacillaceae > UBA6918. Next base: position 15,955 of record DAIMZB010000005.1, read on the forward strand.
GCCAGATAATCGTCGGCTGCGCGCTCGATGGGCGTGTCCGCGTTCTTGCCGATGTTGATGCCGAGAATGCCCTTGTATTTCGCGCGCTTCACGTTTTCCACCAGCGCGGCCACGCCGTGGTTGTTGAAGCCCATGCGGTTGATGATGGCCTCGGCTTCGGGCAGGCGGAACATGCGGGGCCTGGGGTTGCCGGGCTGCGGGCGCGGCGTGACGGTGCCGATCTCGATGAAACCAAAGCCTAATGCCGCCAGCCCGTCGATGGCCTCGCCGTTCTTGTCGAGGCCGGCGGCCAGACCGACGGGGTTGGGGAATTTCAGCCCCATGACCTCGACTTCGCGGCCGGCAGTTTTGCCGCAGCCCAGTCCGGCCAGCGAACCGGCCTTTGCCAGTGTTGCGAGGGTGAGCTCGTGCGCGGTCTCCGGGTCGAGCGCGAACAGGGCGGGGCGGACGAGGGCGTAGGGAAACATCAGTAGATTTCGCGGGTTTCGAGGAATCTTACGTCAGGAAAGCGCTCCTGCGTGAGCTGCAGGTTGACGCGGTTGGGCGCCAGGTAGACATATTCCTCGGCGCCGTCGAGCGCGACGTTGTAACCATACTTGTCGGTAAGCTGCCGGAGGTCGGTATCGCTTCCGCGCAGCCAGCGCGCGGTGGCGTATTCGCAGGGTTCGAAGGCGACGTCGACGTCGTATTCGTTTTCCAGCCGGTGCGCGACCACGTCGAACTGCAGCGCGCCCACCGCACCGAGGATGAGGTCGTTGGTGGCAAGCGGCTTGAACAATTGCGTTGCGCCTTCTTCCGCCAGCTGTTGCAGGCCCTTCTGCAGCTGCTTCATCTTGAGCGGGTTCTTGATGCGGGCCTTCCTGAACAGCTCCGGCGCGAACGAGGGAATGCCGGTGAACTTGAGCGCCTCGCCCTCAGAGAATGAATCCCCCAGACGAATGGTGCCGTGGTTGGGAATGCCGATGATGTCGCCGGCGTAGGCTTCTTCCGCAGTGTTGCGGTCCTGCGCCATGAAGGTGATGGCGTTGTTGACCGCCAGGGTCTTGCCGGTCGAGATCTGCCTGATCTTCATGCCGCGGTCGAAGCGGCCCGAGCAGACGCGGAAAAAGGCTATGCGGTCGCGGTGCTTGGGGTCCATGTTGGCCTGGATCTTGAACACGAAGCCGGAGAACTTGGCATCGTCCGGCTGCACTTCCCTAGACTCGGTCGGACGCGGCTGCGGCCCCGGCGACAGGTCGACAATGGCGTCCAGCAGCATCTGCACGCCGAAATTGTTTACCGCCGAGCCGAAGAACACCGGCGTCTGCCTGCCGGAAAGATAGGCTTCGCGGTCGAAACTGTGCGAGGCGCCGCGCACCAGTTCGACCTCCAGTCGCAGCTCGTCGGCCTGCTCGCCGATGCGCTCGTCCAGCCTGGGGTTGTCGAGGCCGTCGATGATTTCGCCCGTGCCTTTTTCCGCCTGCGGATCGAACACCAGCACCTTGTCGTCGTACAGGTGGTACACGCCGCGAAAGCGCTTGCCCATGCCGATGGGCCAGGTCATCGGCGCACATTGCATTTCCAGCACCGACTCGATCTCGTCCAGCAGTTCAATGGGCGACTTGCCCTCGCGGTCGAGCTTGTTGATGAAGGTGAGGATGGGCGTGTCGCGCATGCGGCAGACATGCAGCAGCTTGATGGTCTGTGCTTCCACGCCGTTGACCGAGTCGATCACCATCACCGCCGAGTCGACCGCAGTGAGGGTGCGGTAGGTGTCCTCGGAAAAATCCTCATGGCCGGGGGTGTCGAGCAGGTTGATGATGTGCTCGCGGTACGGAAACTGCATCACCGAAGAAGTCACGGAAATGCCGCGCTGCTTTTCCAGCTCCATCCAGTCGGAGGTGGCGTGGCGGCTGGCCTTGCGCGCGCGCACCTCGCCCGCGACCTGGATGGCGCCGCCGTACCACAGCAGCTTTTCGGTCAGCGTGGTCTTGCCCGCGTCGGGGTGCGAGATGATGGCGAATGTGCGCCGGCGGCGGATTTCTTCTTTAAGCGTGGACATGGGGGTGATGCAAAAAAGCCAAGCCTGCCATTTTACCCGAGCGGCAGCCCTAAAGCGGGCGGCGCCCGGCAATTGCCTAGGCGGCGAGCCTGTCAGCCACGCAGACGCGGTTGCGCCCGTCCTTTTTCGCCTGGTAAAGCGCCTTGTCTGCGCGGTGGATCAGGCTGCGAAGGGGTTCGTCCGGGACCACCTCGGCAATGCCGAAGGAGACGGTAATGTTGAGGGGGTCGGGTTGTCCTTCGATGCGCAGCGGGTAACGCGAGATTTTTTCGCGCAGCCTGTCCAGCACGCTTTCGGCGCGTGTCAGGTCGACGTGGTTCATGAAAATCAGGAATTCCTCGCCGCCGTATCGGTAGATGCGGTCGGTGTCGCGCATGCTGGTGATCAGCAGCTGGCTGAAAGCCTTCAGCACCTCGTCGCCGACGGCATGGCCATATGTGTCGTTCACGCGCTTGAAATGGTCCAGGTCGGCCAGTGCCAGGCAGGCGGTGGCTCCGAGCACATGGCTTGTAGCGTAGATGGCTTCCTTCAGCTGCTCGTCCATCTGGCGGCGGTTGGGCACGCCCGTCAGCGCGTCGGTCGTGAGCTCGCTGGTCAGCAGCGCCTGGATGAGGTTGCGGATATGCAGCGCCATGTCGCTGGAGGCGCTGGAAAACTGTCTGTATGCCTCGGCCTTTTCGGCGCCTGAAGAAGCCGCGATCAGGACGCGAGCGGCATCGTGCAGGGCGCGGTGCGTCTTTTCCAGGGTCGTGAACAGGGGCTGCTCGGTCAGCAGCGTGGAATGGGTCTGGCTGTAGTACCACTTGCCGAATTCGCACAGCATGTGCGCGCCCGGCACCAGGTTTTCATCTGACGGGGGCAGGTTCGCGAGAATGCCGGCAACAATTGATTCTGCCCACTGCTGGTGGCTTCCCAGCGTGAGTTCGAGCTGCGCGAGCGCATTGTCTGCAGGATGTTCTGCCACCGTTTTCTTTTCTTTGTGTAGTTGTCCCCTCGGCACCCCCATGCTTCCCGGCAACATCCTCGCCGGGATTTTGCCGGGGCCTCCTAGAAGGTGCCGGAAATCATTTTACGCTGAAACGCGTAAAAAGCATGGGCGACTGCGGCGGCTTCGGCTAGCGTCAGGGATTGCTGGAAACGCCCGCCCAGCGCGGGATGCAGGAAACGAATACCCACAGCAAGATCGTGGGAATAATGCTGTACCTGCTCGCTGACTTTCTGGAATACCACGATGGCCTTGTCGAGCTCGTCGGGCAGGAGATTGCCCTGTGCGTCCACCTGCAGGCTGATCGGCTGGTCGCTGGCCGGGCATCGGGTCTCGATCACGCCTGCCGTGCCAAGCAGCCTGGGCAGCGCCAGTGCATCCAGCGCCGACAGCGCGTACAGGCTTTCGTGCGGGAAATTGACCTGGATGTCGGTTTGTACCGGGCAGAAGGGCGCCGCGCCGATGGCCTGCTCGTCCTCGGTGAGGTAAAGCGCGTCCAGCGCCAGCAGTTCATCGAGCGCCTCGGCGTCGAAGCCGGCGGGAGAGGGCGGCGATGCCGTCTGTATCCAGCGCGTCAGCACCGCGAGATAGGTCTCGCGGGTGCTGTCGCAGGCCTGGGTCTTCAGGCGCTGCTCGATGGGAAAGGCGCGGTGCAGACCTTTCAGCGCGGCCAATACCATGCTGATATCGGCCTGCGCTGGATTACCCATGCAGCGAAGCCCGCCGTCAGGCCTTGGCCTTGGCGGTGCGGCGCATGCGCGCCAGCAGCCGGCGCGCCAGTTCGCCGAACAGCTCAGTCTGGGTCGGGTGCGGGAAGATGGCCTTGGCGACCTGGTTGAGCGTCATCTCGCCCGCCACCATCATCACGCCGGTGCCGATCAGGGTGTCGGTGTGGTCGGCGAGGTAATGCACGCCAATGATGCGGCCCGTGGCCTTGTCCGCCACCAGCTTGATCATGCCCTCGGTCTCGCCGGTGATCATGGCCTTGGCGTCGATGCTCATCGGCATCTTGGCCTCGACCGCGTCGATGCCCTTGGCCTTGGCCTGCGCCACGGTGAGGCCGACGAAACCGGCCTGCGGGCGCGAGAAGGTGACGGCACAGTCCTTGTCCTGGTCATACGTTGCCGCATGCCCGGTCAGGTTGTCCGCGGCCACGCGGCCCTGGGTCGCGGCGGTGTGCGCCAGCATGTAGCCGCCGATGACGTCGCCGACCGCGTAGATGTGCGGCTGCGAAGTCTGGCAGCGGGCGTTGACCTTGATCGCCGCGCCGTCGAGTTCCACGCCGGCCTTGCCGAGGTTGAGCTTGCTGGTCTCGGGGCGCTTGCCGGTGGCCATCAGCACCACGTCGCACTTGAACTCGGCGGCTTCTCCGGCCGCGTTCTTGTAGGCCACGCTCATGCTGCCGGGCTTGCCGGTGATGCCGTTGATCTCGGCGCCGGTGACGACGCTGATTTCCTTTTCCAAAAGCCCGATCAGGGTCTTGGCGATTTCCTCTTCCACTTCGGCGAGGATGCGCGGGTTGCGCTCCAGCATCAGGATCTCGCAGCCGAAGTCGCGGAAGATCTGCGCCATTTCCACACCGATCACGCCGCCGCCGACGATGGCCATCTTCTTTGGCGGCTTGGCCAGGTTCCAGATGGTGTCGGAGGTGACCACGCCGCCCGTGGCGAGGTTTTCGCGCGCGCCGGGAGCCGGCGGCACGAAGGCGGGGGCGCCGGTGGCGATCACGGCCGCGCCGAAAGTCAGGGTGCTGACCGCGCCGTCGGGGGCGGTGACCTTCAGCGTGTGCGCGTCGACGAACTCGCCGAAGCCTTCGATGACGTTGATCTTCATGCCCTTGTCGGCTTTCAGCGCCATCTCGCCGCGCGACTGCTGCACCCAGCGGCGGTGCTTCTCGACCTGCGCCCAGTCGAGCTTGGGCTTGTCGGTGCCGGAAACGCCCATCTCGGCGTCATGCGCACGGTTGCGGATGACGTCCGCGGCGGCGCGCCAGGCCTTGGAGGGAATGCAGCCGCGCCACAGGCACTCGCCGCCGGGGAAGGGCTCGTTGTGCACCATGGCGACCTTGATGCCGTGGTCGGCCAGATCGCGCGCGCAGTCCTCGCCGCCGGGGCCGCCGCCGATGACGACGACGGGGTAATCCCAGTTGCCTTCGGGGATGGGCGAGACGGGCGGCGCTTCTTCTGCCGCGCCGGCAATCCAGGCTTCAGGATTCTCGATCGCGTTCTTGAGATCGACCAGATAGCCGGCGACGTCGGCGCCGTTCAGTACGCGATGGTCGGCGGTGATGGTGAAGGGCGTGCCCTGTGGCCCGTTGGCGGCAATGGCGAGGATGGCGGAAATGCCGGGCGTGGGGATCGCGGTGAAATGCGTGATCCCGAACATGCCCATGTTGGAAATGGTGAAGGTGGGGTTGGCGAATTCGGCCGGCGACAGCTTGCGGATGCGCGCTCGGGGCACGAGGTCGTTCCAGCTTTCCTGCAGGCCTTCCAATCCTTTGGACTCGATGCCGTGCAGGATGGGCACGACCAGGCCGCCGTCGTCGGATTTCACCGCGACGCCGAAGTTGTGTTCCGCGCGTTCGACCAACTTGTCCACCGGCTGGTAGGCCCAGTTCATGCGCGGCCATTTTTGCATCGCGACCGAGCAGGCCTTGGCGATGGCCACGGTTACCGACACCTTGCGCGCCTTGGCGGCGGCGGTGAGCTTGCTGGTGTCGATGTTCATGGTGGCGTTAAAGGTCGGCAGCGTGAGCGAGGCCGCCATGGCGTGGCTCACGGCCTTTTCCATCGAGGTCATGCTGCGGCCTTCGCCTGGCACGTCGACCTGCGGCAGGCTGTGCGCGACTTCCTTCATCGACGGCCGCGCGCGCGCGTCGCCGGCGGCGATGATCGCGCCGGCAGGGCCGCTGCCGGCGAGCTTGCCCAGATCGACGCCGCTTTGCGCTGCGAGCTTGCGCGCATAGGGGCTGGTCTGGCGGCCAGCGGGGCGCGCGGCGGGCGCGACCTTGACCGAGGCGGCGCTGGGCG
>DAIMZB010000005.1:22019-32486 GCA_036734185.1 Thiobacillaceae bacterium
TGGGCGCGGTGACCGGGACGTTCGGTCTGGCCGGTGCGGGCGCGGTTTTGGGCGCGGCCGGTTTGGCCTCGCCGGGCTTCATGGAATGGGTTTCCTTGACCTTGTGGTCGGCGCCCATGGTGACGCCGGTGGTGTTGACTTTGGCTGCGTCGGAAACGATGAAGCCCATGGGGTGGCCGACTTCGATCACCGAGCCGACATCGGCGATGGGGCCGGAAAGGAAACCTTCCTGGAACACTTCCACGTCCATGATGGCCTTGTCGGTTTCCACCGTGGCCACGATGTCGCCGCGCTTGATCGTGTCGCCCGGCTGCTTTTCCCAGGTCACCATCACGCCCTCGGTCATGGTGTCCGACAGCTGCGGCATGACGATGGGGGTGCCCGCATGGTGCGGGATCATTTCGGTCTGGGCTTTTTCTTCCACCACCTCGCCTGCGGCAATCGCCACGTCGCCGGCGGTGTCGGTGATGTAACCGAGTGCGCCTCCCACGGGGATGGTGCTGCCGACTTCAGCGAGCGGTCCGGCGAGGTAGCCGGCCTTGAACACTTCTACGTCCATGATGGCCTTGTCGGTTTCCACCGTGGCCACGATGTCGCCGCGCTCGACGCGGTCGCCCGGCTGTTTTTCCCAGGTGACCACCACGCCCTCGGTCATGGTGTCCGAGAGCTGGGGCATGGTGATGGCGTAATGTTGGCTCATCTCGAATCCTAAATACTTTTAACCGCGGAGTTCGCAGCGGAAATGCCGGGCGGCCGGGAATCGGCTTCGCTCGGCACGTCCGTCTGCACTCTTGCCTGAATCAGGCCTTGCCGAACAGCTTCAGCACTGCCGCAACCACGTCTTCCGCATTAGGAATCGCCGCCTTTTCCAGGCCGTGGTTGTAGGGCTGCGGCACCAGCGCGGAGTTGACGCGCACCGGTGCGGCGTCCAGCTCGAAGAAGCATTCCTCGTTGATGATGCTGATCACTTCGGCGCACACGCCCACCGGCGCTTCTTCCTCGCCCACCACGACGGCGCGGTGGGTCTTGGATACCGACTTCCTGATGCCTGCGCGGTCCAGCGGCGACAGCGAATACAGGTCCACCACCTCGGCGGAGATGCCGTACTGCTTGTCGAGGATCTCGGCGGCCTTGAGGTTCCAGTGCACAGAGATGTTATAGCCGAACAGGGTGACATCGGTGCCGGAGCGGGCGACTTCGGAGCCTTCCAGGGGGTGGAAATACTCGGTGTCGGGCACATCGCCCTTCATGTTGTACATCAGTTCGTGCTCGTTGATGTAGACCGGGTCGTCGCAGCGAATCGCCGACTTCAGCAGGCCGTAGGCCTGTTTGGGATTGGACGGCGTCACCACGCGCAGGCCGGCAATGCCCATGAACACCTTTTCCATGCGCGCGGAATGCTGCGCGCCGAGCTGGTGCGCAGCGCCGCCGGCGGAACGGAACACGCATGGCGCGGTCAGCTGGCCGCCCGACATGTAGCGCACCTTGGCGGCCGAGTTGAACATCTGGTCCATGGCCAGCCAGGCGAAGTTCACCGACATCAGTTCGATGATGGGGCGCACGCCGAGGAAGGAGGCGCCGATGCCGAGGCCGGTGTAGCTGTTCTCGGAAATGGGGGTGTCGATCACGCGCAGCGGACCGTATTTCTCGTACAGGCCCTTGGTGGCCTTGTAGGTGCCGCCGGCCACGCCGATGTCCTCGCCCATGCAGATCACCAGCGGATCGCGGGCCATTTCTTCGTCATGGGCGCGCTGGATGGCTTCCCAGTACATGATTTCTGCCATGCTAAATTCTCCTTAAGCGGCCTTGCCCGCAATCCAGGGCATCTGGCTTTCGCGGTCCGCGAACACGTATTTTTCGAGTTCTTCCACCTTGGGTTCGGGCGATTCTTCCGCGAACTTGATGACTTCGTTCTCGATGTAGTGATCGACTTCCTTCTCCAGAGCTTCGAAGTCCGCCATGGTCATGGCCTTCTCGGCGATCAGGCGGTCGCGCAGGATGTAGATGGGATCGCGCTGTTTCCACATTTCCTCTTCTTCGCGCGAGCGGTAGCCGCGCGAATCGGACATGGAGTGGCCGCGATAGCGATAGGTCATGAGCTCCAGGAAATAAGGCCCCTTGCCAGAGCGTACGTGGTTGACGGCAGTCTTGGCGGCCTCATAGACCTTTTCAATGTCCTGGCCGTCGGTCTCGGCGGCTTCCATGTCGTAGCCGCAAACCCGCTTGTGCTGGTGCACCACGGCGGTGGAGCGCTCGATGGCGGTGCCGATGCCGTACAGGTTGTTTTCGCACACGAACAGCACCGGCAGCTTGTACAGCGCGGCCATGTTCATGGTTTCGTGAAAGGTGCCCTGGTTGTTGGCGGCGTCGCCCAGGAAGCAGATGGCGATTTCGTCGCCGCCCTTCATCTGGATGCCCTTGGCAATGCCGGCTGCGAGCGGGAAGGGGCCGCCGACCAGCGCGTAGCCGCCCATGAAGCGGTGCTTCAGGTCGAAAATGTGCATGGAACCGCCGCGGCCCTTGGAGGAGCCGGTTTCCTTGCCGTACAGCTCGGCCATGACTTCCTTGGGGTCGCTGCCGCACTTGATGGCGTGCACGTGATCGCGATAGCCGGTGATGACGTAGTCGTAGCCGGGGCGCGCGGCTTCCATCACGCCATTGCAGCAGGCCTCCTGGCCGGGATAGAGGTGCAGAAAGCCGCCGATCTTGCGTTCGATGTAGGCTTGGTAGCAGCGCTCTTCGAAACGGCGGTGAACCACCATCTCCCTGAGCACGCGCTTCTTGTCTTCCAGTTTCATTGATGACCCTTTATCTGTCGTGGGAAGGGTGGGAATAGCGTGTGAAAAATCGCGCTATTATCCCGGAAAACCCGTCTCCATTCAATTTTGCGAATCCTTCCCGAAAGCCGCCATGTCCGTGCAGATTGTCGAAAAGAAAACCGAAGCCGTTCTGAAAACCCTGGTTGGCGCAGGCCACGCGCTGGTGCTGATGCCAAAAACAAAAACCCTGGCGAACGTTCCTGGCAGGGAATTGCTGGCCTCCGCATTGAAGCGCAAGAACATGAAGGCCGACGAACTTGCCAGGACGCCGCTTGCGCTCGAAACCGGGTCGGGCCTGCGCGTCTACGCCATGCTCGACGCCGAGGCCGACACTTTTTCGCGCCATGCCCATCTGCGCCGTGCGCTCGAACCTTTGTTATCGGAACACCCTGTCGAGTTGCTGGTGGCGCTGTATGGCGCGGATGCCTTCAAGCAAGCCGCGGCGCGCGATGCCGTCTATTGCGCAGCGGTGAATGCGCGCGCCTTGCCGGTGCAGAAAAGCGGCAAGGCACCCGCAGCCCTGCAAAAGCTTGTTCTGCATGGTGTGATCGGCAAGGGTGGCTATGCGCGCGAACTGGCCGTGGCCGAAGGCAACACCCTCACGCGCGCGCTCACCAACCTGCCGCCCAACCAGCTCACCCCCGGCGCTTACCGCAAGCGCATCGCCAAGCTGGCGAAGGACTATGGCTGGAAGCTGGAAGAATTCGGCTTCGACAAGCTGAAGAAAATGGGCGCGGGCGCCTTCTGCGCCGTGGCGCAGGGCTCGCCGGCCAGGGATGCCGCCATCGTGCATCTCACCTACAAGGGGCCGGCTGCAAAAGGCAAGGGCAGGAAGATCGCGCTGGTGGGCAAGGGCATCTGCTTCGATACCGGCGGCCACAACCTCAAGCCGGCCAAGTACATGCACGGCATGCACGAGGACATGAACGGCTCCGCCGTGGTGCTGGGCATTCTGGCCGCGGCCTCGCAACTAAAGCTGCCGCTGCAGATCGACGCCTGGCTCGCGCTCGCGGAAAACCACATCAGCCCGCAGGCCTACCGGCAGAATGAAATCGTGCGCGCGCTCAACGGCACCACCATCGAGATCATGCACACCGACGCCGAAGGCCGCATGGTGCTGGCCGACACCCTGACCTTGGCCGCGCGCGCCAAGCCCGACGCCATCGCCGACTTCGCCACCCTTACTGGCTCCATGCACTACGCCTTGGGCGACCGCTACAGCGGCATTTTCGCCAACCGCGAAAACGTCGCCGAAGCCGCGCTGGCCGCCGCCAAACAGAGCGGCGAACGCGTCTGCCGCTTCCCCATGGACGCCGACTACGATCCTCAGCTCGATTCCAAAGTGGCCGACGTGCTGCAATGCACCCTGGAAGGCGCCGCCGACCACATCCTCGCCACGCGCTTCCTCTCGCGCTTCGTCGACGACACGCCCTGGGTGCACATGGACCTTTCGGCCAGCACCTGCAAGGGCGGGCTGGGGGCGGTGATGACCGACCTCACCGGCTTTGGTGTGGGCTGGGGCGTGGCCTGGATGGAGGCGCTGGAAAAATAAAGCGCGGCTGCCCTGGCATGTCTTTGAATCAAGTCAAATTACAAGAGCGGCTTTCGCACTAAGCGGCGTTGGGAGGCGTGAGTGCGTGGTTTGGCTCCCCGTCTGGCCCTTGGACAGGCTCGGCAATTCCACTTCCACCCACAAGGAAAGATTCCCGCAATATTGAGTTGCGGCTTTTCTCGATCTAGCCCATTGCAGTATCTAGTGGCAAGGGAATCCCTCGGAGTGGCGCACGTCGTGGGCGGCATTGTGCACTGCTGACGTGTGCAAGAATCCTACGCCATACAGAATCACTGTTCCCAGGAAGAACGCGGCCGCGAGCTGCAGCGGTTTCGCGATGGTGATAGAGGGAGCCGTGGCGTGAAAGGTGTCGATATGCTGGTTTTGCATGGTCATTTCTCCTAATTTCCTACAGGTTCATGTGAGGGCGGTACGATGCGACGGATGGCCCAGACTGAGGCGAGCCCGAGCGCGAGCCAAAGAACTCCGTTGGCAATTGCAGTTGCACCGATGAACTGTCTGGCCAACTCTTCCAGCGCGGCGGCGGCTTCTGGCGGTTGGCCGGGAAACTCGATCGCAGGGCCTTCAGGGGCGCCCAGCAGGTAGGGCACTGCCAGTAACCCAAGGAATGCCCAACGCCACCCGGATTTGCTGAATGCGGCCCCCGCCAAACCTGTCGCTGTACACAAAACGGCAGTGAACCACCACATCTGGCGTGCTTCCAGGGGAGCTGCGGCCTGCCCCGGAATCTCCGGCGGCAGTCCCAGTCCGGGCGCGAGGAAAAACACGGCGTATCCAGCCGCCCCCCAAAGCAACCCATGACGCCAGTTGAGCCGCATGTTGGTCTTGTATTTGAGAGAGGCGATCATGGCGGGCAACAGTACCATCGCCAGACCAATGGCGACTAGGACGTCCGCCAGAAGCGTGTAGGCAGTCCGCTCAACGCCGTCCGACGGTTCCCATTCACGATCAGATGCCGCATCAGTATGGTCATGAGCATGGGTCGCGGAGGCTACGGTCATTGCCGCTCCCTCAAAGCGTTCCGCGCTCTTGATGATTGGAACGACCTGCCATGCTTGTACTGCAGCAAGCAGCAAACCTGCCACAGCGCCAACTAAAAGAGCATGGAGCACAATACGTCGAAATAGCATTGCATACCCTCCTTCGTTAACTTCAAGTGGCAAAGAAAAGCCTGAGGGTGAGGCAGATTATTGGCCGCATTGTTTAGCGTGCACCCCAAGAATTTTGTATAGACAGTCTAGCGCGACAGAGTTATAGGTCTATGACTTTGTTTTTATATGAACTATAGGAGTTGACTATAGAAGATGTGGACGTCTTGTTGATGTTCCTCACCACAACAGGTCTTTACTCAAAAGAAATGGCGCGGAACATTGACTGTCATCTTTTTGGCAGCGCTGGGCGTTCGCGAAGAAATGGAGCAGCCGCTTATGACGACTCGCCGTCGAGAGACAGTGAATAAAAATATTCCGAATCTAGCTGGACCGTTAGTTTCGAGGCCAATTTTTGGCCGATATCATCAATGCTTATCCATCAAGAAGCGTAACAACCTTCTTCTGCCTTGCGTGCTGTAATGCGCTGCCTCCCAGTGCAGTATGATGCTCGCGTTGCACCAGTTGCATGTGCCAGATCACCAAGCTGAACAATGCAGTCCGATTCCGTCAACGCTTCCTCTGAGCACTACGCCAGAATCTTCATGCTCAGCCACATGCGGGCCTATACCAGCCTGGCCGGGCATATTCTCGGCTCGCATCCGCAGATCAACGGCTATTACGAAATGCACCTCAGCTATGCGGACGCCACTGCGCTGGACAAGCAATTGGCCGCGTATCTGGAAAGCGATATGCTCAAGCCGGGCAGCCGGTATCTCTTCGACAAGCTGCTGCATAACGACTACGCTCTGGCGCCGGACAGGCTTGGCCTGACGGACATGAAAATCCTGGTCTCGCTGCGGCAGCCTGAGCCGACCATCCAGAGCATCGTGCATTTGTATCGGCAAAAGGAGGGCGGTGATCTGTTTGATTCCCCCGAGAAGGCGGCGCGCTACTACATCGAGCGGGTCAGGGCGCTAGCCGATTTCGCGAAAGCCAATCCCGGGTATTTCTATTTCGATGCCGAGCTGTGGCAGCGCGCGACGGTACAATTATTGCCAAAGCTCGCCGCATGGCTGCAACTGGATTCGCCCCTGAGCGAGCAGTACCAGACCTTCAGTCAGACCGGCAAGCCCTTGAAGGGCGATTCGTCGCCGCGTATTCATCGCGGGAATATCGACAAGACTCGAAGCGACTACGCGCATATTGTCGTGCCGGATGCGGTGCTGGCCGAGGCAGGCGGGGTTTACCGGGAATGCCGCCAGCAGATAGTGGCGAACGCGGCAGATGCGCTTGAGGCGGATTAAAACAGGCTGTCCCAGATGTTGCGCTCGGCGCGGTAGTCGAGCAGGGCCTCGGTAATCTGCTGCTTGCGCCGGGCGCGGTGCTCGGCGGACTGAATCTGCTGCCAAGCCGGGGCGTGCTCGCCAAAGTTGCGCTCGACGTTGTCGATGAAGGCGCGCACCTGCCTTAATGCATTCGCCACTTCTGGCGAATGTAGCCACCATTGGCCGGCCTTGAATACCCGCTCATTCAATTGCAGGTTCTTTTGCATGATGGCTGCGTGCTTTTGCCGGTATAGCGCTAGCATCTCGGCTTCTTTCTGATCGAGCACGGCCTCGACGGTTTCTTTGGCGAAAGGCCGGTTCACGTCTGCGCGCTTCACCAGTTCTTCGGTAGTAAACAGCATCAGGTCGCCGAAGAACTGGCGCTCGAATTCGTTGGCGAGGTCGACTTGCTCCTGGCCGACTTCCACGCCGGGGCGGAAGTCGTCGGCGAGGCCCGCCTCGGTGGTGCGCTGGTGCAGGTTAGGCATGTTGAACGAGGCGAAGCGCGGCCCGATCTCGGCGGCGATCAGCCGGCCGGCGGTGGGGCCGGACATCCGCAGGCGCAGATGCCCGAAGGGGATGACGTATTTCAGTCCGGCGTAATTGACGATGTAGTTGCCGGGATAAACGGTGCGCGCGGGACTGAGTGCGCTGAAACCTTTGCCATAGTCGAACCACGTCCTGCGCGTGAGGTGCTCGCCGAAGAAGAAGGCGTTGAGGCGCGAGGCAAAATCCTTGAGGCAGGCGATGTGGTCGTGCGCGCCCGTCAACCGGCACGCGTAATCGAACGCAGCCTGCTGATGCTGATAGCCGAACAGGCCGGCGAGGTCGTGGTAGGCGGCGTCGCCCGGCTTTTCTGGCGTGCCGTGGAACTGGCAGCCCTGGGTTTCGCCCAGCTGGCCGAGACGGGCGAAGAAGGCGCTGACGTCGTCAAGGAAATTTCCGGCCATGACCGAGGGCGACACCGGCGGGTCGCCCACCATCTTGCCGGTGAGCATGAGCGTGTCGGTGCTGCGGAAGATTTTGTCGATGTTGCTGAAGTAGTTCAGCGCAACCACCGCCTCGCCGCCGGAATCGGTTTGCCGGTTGACGCAAAAGCGCTGGTCGCTGTCGACCAGGTAATACAGCGTGCGGGCCTTGTCTTGGGTCAACTGCAGGAACTTGAGATAGGCGAGGTTGCGGTTGGCGGCCTGGCCCTTGAGATAAAACTGGTCCCGCGCCTGCGTGGTGAGGATATGGCCCAGACGTTCGCGGCGGTCGGCAGGCAAAGCCTGCAGCAGAGCGTACTGCTCCTCCAGGCCGAAGTGGTGAACCTGCAGGCCTTTCTGCCGGTATTCCTCGACCAGTTCGAGGTCGCGGCGGATGTTGGCTTCCAGGCGGCTGTCCTCGGCGACGACGACCTCGACCTTGCTCCACATGCCATGAGTCGTGCCGCCGTAGTTGTAGAGCCGGCAAAGCTGAAGAATGCTTTCCAGGCAGGCGCGCAGATGCGGCGGGCGGTCGGCGATAGGGATGCCGAGGATGAAGTGGTGGCGTTCATCCTTGCCACGCAGCTGGATCAGCGCTTCCTGCTCGCGGAACAGGGCCTGGTAGTCGGCCAGCAGCGCGTGGAAATCGCCAGTGCCCGACCACATGGCCTGCTCCAGCAGGGGGTAGCATTTTTCGTAGAGGGCGATCGGATCGCTGCCGTCTTGCAGCTGCCGGCCCAGGGCAGTCAGAGCGGGGTGGCGCGCAATGCAATCCGCCAGCTGCGTCGTGCCCGGACCGCCCATGCTGTTAGCGCCGCGAGGAATAGTTCGGGTAGGCGTCGCGGTCGATCATCACCTCGATGAGATTGATGCCGTGACGGAAATCGAGCGCCGCCAGTTTGTCGAGGTCCTGCTCGCTGTCCACCCGCGCATGGCGGATGCCGAAGGACTTGGCCAGCATCGCGAAGTCCGGGTTGGTGAAGTCGCAGTCGATGAAGCGGTCGCGGTAGAGGTGGTGCTGGTTCTTGCGGATGAGGCCCATGGTGCTGTTGTTGAACAGCACCACGTTGAGCGGGATGTCGTAGTTCACCGCAGTCATGATTTCCATGGCGCACATGTGGAAGCCGCCATCGCCGATCATGGCAAACAGCGGCTGCTCGGTTTTGAAGCCGGCGCCGATGGCAGCGGGGACGGCGTGGCCCAGGGAAGAGATGCCGGTGTTGGGAAAGAAGCGGTCCTTGCCTGAGACGCGGTAGAAGTTCTGCGCGAAGACGATGTTGTCGTCGAACATGACCAGGCCGTCGGGAAACTGCCGCTCCAGCCAGCCGTAAAAGGCGCGCACCGGGTCGAATTTCTTGTCGAAAATGGTTTGGCCGGCATCGTCGCTCTGTTTTTGCGAGGCCGCGATGAAGGCGTCGATGTCCACGGGCGCCTTGGCGGGCACGTTCTGCGCGAGCAGGGCCGCATCGAGCGCATTGAGATAGTCGCCCAGGTCGGCATGCACGACGACGTCGGCACGAAAGACCTTCTCCAGCTGCTGGGCGCTGTTGTCGACCTGTATCAGCTTCTTGCCGGCCAGCAGATGCTTGTCCCACACGTAGCTGGTGCGCTCGTTGAAGCCGGCGCCCAGCACCAGAGCCAGATCGGCTTCCTGTTCCAGGTAGCGCAGAGCGTGGCCGCCGGACGTGACGCCGAGGCTGCCCAGCGCCAGGGCGGAGCGTTCGTCGACCGCGCCCTTGGCTTTCAGGCTGCTGGTGACGGGAATGTTCAGCCGCTCGCTGATGCTGCGCAGGGCCTGCTGCGCGCCTGAGCGGATGCAGCCATAGCCGGCGATGATCAGCGGCTTCTTCGCCTCGCGCAGCAGCGCCGCGCTTTGGGCGATGTAGGTGTCAGCGATCACACATTCGCCGTTGGCGCGGCTGAAGGTGATGTCGTCCAGGATGGCCTCGTCCACCCGTTCCTTCTGGATGTTGTAGGGGATGCTCAGCACCACCGGGCCGGGGGTTTTGGACTGCAGGTGCTTGGCCGCCTGGTTGAGCACGGTGCCGAGGTAGTCGGTGCGCTCGACCAGCTTGTGATAGCGGGTGATGCCGGCGAACAGGGCGACCTGGTCGATGGCGCCGCCTTCGCCCGAGCTTTCCTGCAGGCCGCCCTTGCCGAAGATGTAGGTGGGCGCCTCGCCAGTGATCGCAATCACCGGCAGGTGGTCGGCATAGGCGCTGGCGATGGCGGTGACCAGGTTGGTCGCGCCCGGCCCGGCAGTGGTGATGCAGGCGCCGATGCCGCCGGTGACGCGGGCGTGGCCGCCGGCCATGAAGCCCGCGGCCTGCTCGTGCTTGACCAGCACCGACTGGATGGTCGAATCATAGAGCGCGTCGTAGACCGGCAGGATGTGCGAGCCGGGAATGCCGAAAATGGCCTCGATGCCCAGCCGCTCCATGTATCTGACAATCAATTCGCTGACAGGGATCTGCATGTTTCCTGTGTGTTTGGCGTCTGCTTCCGAATGCGCGATTTGAACACAAGTTTTCGCCGCGGGGAAACCGGGACCGGGCGCATGGGCGGTCGAGTTTGATAGAATCGGGCATCTATATTGATCGGCCCCAACCCCATGTCCGGCAGCACACTCGGCAAAATTTTCTGCGTGACGGTATTCGGCGAGTCACACGGCCCGGCCATCGGCTGCGTGGT
>DAIMZB010000005.1:32496-34105 GCA_036734185.1 Thiobacillaceae bacterium
GGATGGAGCTGGCCGAGGCCGACATCCAGTCCGACCTCGACCGCCGCAAGCCGGGCACCTCGCGCCATGTCACCCAGCGCCAGGAATCGGATACGGCGGAAATCCTGTCCGGTGTGTTCGAAGGCCGGACCACCGGCACGCCGATCGCGCTTTTGATCCGCAACGAGGACCAGCGCAGCAAGGATTACGGCAACATCGCCGAAACCTTCCGCCCCGGCCATGCCGATTACACCTACACGCAGAAATACGGCTTCCGCGACTATCGCGGCGGCGGACGCTCGTCTGCGCGACTGACCGCGCCCATCGTCGGCGCCGGTGCGATTGCGAAAAAATGGCTCAAGGAACAATACGGCGTGGTCATTCGCGGCTACATGAGCGCGCTCGGCCCGGTCGACATTCCCTTCGAGTCCTGGGACGAGATTGGCAACAACGCCTTCTTCTCGCCGAATTCATCCATCGTGCCGGAGCTGGAGTCCTACATGGACGCCCTGCGCAAGTCCGGCGATTCGGTGGGCGCGAAGATCACCCTCGTCGCCGAGAACGTACCGGTGGGTCTGGGCGAGCCGCTGTATGACAAGCTCGACGCCGACCTCGCGCACGCGCTGATGGGGCTCAATGCCGTTAAAGGCGTGGAGATCGGCGACGGCATGGACGCCGCGCGCCAGAAGGGGACCGAGCACCGCGACGAGATCACGCCGCAGGGCTTTTTGTCCAACCACGCCGGCGGCGTGCTGGGTGGCATTTCATCGGGCCAGGACGTGGTGGCGCATATCGCCATCAAGCCGACGTCTTCTATCCGCCTGCCCGGCCAGTCCATCGACCTGCACGGCAATCCCATCGAGGTGGTCACCCACGGCCGCCACGACCCTTGCGTCGGCATCCGCGCCACGCCCATCGCCGAGGCGCTGATGGCCATCGTCATCATGGATCATGCGCTGCGCCAGCGCGCGCAATGCGGCGACGTGCAAAGCGGCACGCCGGTCGTTCCCGGCAAGCAGAAATAATCCGCCAAAAATAATTCGGCAGAATAATTCGCCAAAATAATTCCTCGGTTGGTCCGTTCGGGCCTGCCCGCTATCCGGGATAATTCCTTCCCATGAAAGATGTGCCCTACTGGAGGCTGTCAGGCTTCTATTTCTTCTATTTCGCCTTTGTCGGCGCCATGGCCCCGTTCTGGGGCCTGTACCTCAAATCGCTCGAATTCAGCGCCTTCCAGATCGGCCTCTTGATGTCGCTGCTGCAGGTGATGCGTATTTTCGCGCCCAACATCTGGGGGCACATGGCCGACCGCAGCGGCCGGCGCGTCGCCATCGTGCAGATCGCCGCCCTCGGCAGCCTGCTGTTCTACGTCGGCGTGTTCTTCGGCACCTCGTTCTGGTGGATGTTCGCGGTGATGGCGGGGATGAGCTTTTTCTGGAGCGCCTCGCTGCCCTTGGTCGAGGCCATGACGCTGTCGCACCTCGGCGAGCGCATGGCCAATTACGGCTACATCCGCATGTGGGGTTCGATCGGCTTCATCGTGGTGGTGATCGGACTGGGCTACTGGTTCGATTACCGGCCGGTGTCGGACCTGCTGTGGGCGGGGCTGGGTTTCATCGTCGGCATCGTG
>DAIMZB010000006.1:0-33114 GCA_036734185.1 Thiobacillaceae bacterium
ACCAGGCCTTGGCCCAGGCCTGGACCGTATCCTGGATGCTGGCCTGCAGCTTGCCCGCAGGCTCAGGAACGGGCTTGGGTTCCGCAGGGGCGGCTGAGGGCTTGGCTTCGACAGGGGCCGGAACGGGCTTGGCGACGGGGGGCGCGGCCTGCGGCTGGGCTGCAGCCGGCTTGTTGCCGATCGAGGCCGCCGACGTCCTGGCTTGCGGCCTGTTGGACATGATTTCCTTGATCAGCGCCAGCTTGGTTTGCGCGGTCTTGTTGCTGTTATCGATCTGCAGCGCCTTGTCGTAGGCCTGAGACGCCATCCTGGCATAAAGGTCGCCCAGGTTTTCGTGGGCCGTGGCGTAGCTCGGGTGGGTCCGGATCGCCATTTCCAGGGCATTTTTGGCGGCGTCATATTTGCCCTCGGCAGCGTAGAGCACGGCAAGGTTGTTGTACGGCTCGGGCAGCTCGGGATAATCGTCGGTGATTGCGTTGAAGACCTGGATGGCTTCAGCGGACTTGCCCTGGTCGGCAAGAATCAGCCCTTTCAGGAACCGCACTTGCGCATCCTTGGGGTTTTTCGTCAGGTACTGGTTGGCGCGTGCCAGCGCCGTGCTCAGGTCACCCTTGCGAAAAAGCTGGTTGATGTCCTGAACTTCATCGGCGAACGCGCCTGCGGACAATGACAGGCAGAGCGCTAGGGCTACGAGGCGGGCAAAACTTTGCAGACTGGGCATGTGATACACTCGAATCAATCGTCGGTAACCCCGAATTCTAACAACTCCCCCGTATCTGTGGTGGGCTTTGCGAACAGATAGCAGCCTGCCGGTTTTCCCCCATGCTGAAGCTGTACAACTCCCTAAGCCGCAGTCTAGAGAACTTTGTTCCCATCCAGCCCGGCCAGGTCCGCATGTACGTGTGCGGAATGACGGTGTACGACTACTGCCATCTGGGCCATGCCCGCGTATTCGTGGTGTTCGACATGGTGGCGAGGTGGCTGCGCGCTGCCGGCTACCATGTCGTCTATGTACGCAATATTACGGACATAGACGACAAAATCATCAAGCGCGCCCAGGAAAACGGCGAAACTCCCGCGGAATTGACTGGCCGCTTCATCGACGCCATGCATGAGGACGAGGCGAAACTGGGCGTGCTGCGGCCGGATGTCGAGCCGCGCGCAACCGAGTATGTCGCCGAGATGCTGGCCATGATCCAGACCCTTGAAATTCGCGGCCTTGCCTATCAGGCCGCGAACGGAGATGTCTATTACAGCGTGCGCGGCTTCGAACACTACGGCCAGCTTTCGGGTAAATCGCTGGACGACCTGCGCGCCGGCGAGCGCGTCGAAGTGGAAGCCAGCAAGCGCGATCCCCTCGATTTCGTGCTCTGGAAGACGGCCAAGCCGGGCGAACCCGCCTGGCCCAGCCCCTGGGGGCCGGGCCGCCCCGGCTGGCATATCGAATGCTCGGCGATGAGCGGCAAGCTGTTGGGCCGGCATTTCGATATCCATGGCGGCGGGCAGGATTTGCAGTTCCCGCACCACGAAAACGAAATCGCCCAGTCCGAGGGCGCGCACGCGTGCAAGTTTGTCAATTACTGGCTGCACAACGGCTTCGTCAGGGTGGACAACGAAAAAATGTCCAAAAGCCTGAGCAATTTCTTCACCATCCGCGAGGTGCTGGAAAAGTTCGACCCGGAGGTGGTGCGCTTCTTCATCCTGCGCGCCCATTACCGCAGCCCGCTCAACTACTCCGATGCCCATCTGGAGGACGCCAAGGGTGCGCTGACACGGCTTTATACGGCGCTCAAGCATGTGCCTCCGGCTGAGCTTGCCCTCGACTGGTCCGACCCCTGGGCTGCGCGCTTCAGGGCGGCAATGAATGAGGATTTCGGCACCCCGGAGGCGGTGGCGGTGTTGTTCGAGCTGGCCAATGAGGCCAACCGGGCGCATGACCCGCGGCTTTCAGGATTGCTGAAAGCGCTGGGCGGAGTGCTGGGACTGCTGCAGGCGGATCCGGACGCCTACCTGAAGCGGCCGGTCGGCGAGGCGGGCGGGCTTCTGGATGCGGATATCGATGCCTTGATTGCGGCGCGCGCCGATGCCAAGAAGGCCCGCAACTTTGCCGAAGCCGACCGCATCCGGGATGAATTGAAGGCGGCAGGCATTGTTTTGGAGGATGGTCCGCAGGGCACCACCTGGCGCCGAGCCTGAGGGAGCACCACCGCAGAGCAAAACGGGACGCTCGGGCGTCCCGTTTTCGCTTGCGGGCATTGTCCAGGAAAATCGCCACATAAAAACATAATAAAATCATGGCCATGGCAGATTACATCGTTTATCTCGGTGCGCAGGACTGGAGGCATGGCGCTTGGCGGGGGAACTTTTATCCCGATGGCCTGCCGGTGGATTGGGAGTTGCCTTTCTACAACACTCAATTCCGCTGCGTGTATTTGCCGGCCGACGTCTGGCAGAAAGCCGGCAAGCACGAGATTGACGGCTGGCTCCAAGACACACATGCAGGTTTTCGTTTCGTGCTGGGAACGCCGTCAGGGGCAAGCGGGGAGGACGCCGCGGGCGCGGCGCGTTTCGGCGGGCGCGGCGTGATGGAAAATCGCATCGACATGGTCAGGCTGACAGATACGCCCGATCTGCGCGAACTGGCGGAACGCATGCAACAGGCCGCGCAAAGCGGCATGGCCTTGTATGTGATTTCGATGGATGCCGCCTTGCCGCAGCTTATGAAAATCAACGAATTGATGAATGTGCTGGGAATCTAAGCCCAATAGTGGCGCAGCTTCCGATAGAATTGTGACTAGTTGAAATAACAAGGACCAGAGCATTGGACAATCTGGTAGAGATCAAGAACGTTACCTTTGGCTATGGTGCCCGGCCGATTTTAAAGGGGATCAACCTGACCGCCAGGCGCGGCCAGGTTGTTGCCATCATGGGCAGCAGTGGTTGCGGAAAAACCACATTGCTGCGCCTGATTGGCGGGCAGATCAAGCCGGACAGCGGCAGCGTGCGGGTGGCAGGGCAGGAGGTGAGCGAACTCGATACCGACGGCCTGTACCAGCTCCGCCGCAAGATGGGCATGCTGTTCCAGTTTGGCGCGCTGTTTACCGACATGAGCGTGTTCGACAACATCGCCTTCCAGATGCGCGAGCACACCAATCTGCCGGAAGAAATCATACGCGACCTGGTGTTGATGAAACTGCATGCTGTGGGCCTGCGTGGCGCTGCCGATCTCATGCCCTCCGAGCTTTCCGGCGGCATGGCGCGGCGCGTGGCACTGGCTCGATCGATCGCCCTGGAACCCATGCTGGTGATGTATGACGAACCGTTTGCCGGGCTGGATCCGATTTCGCTCGGCGTCATTGGCAACCTGATTCGCCGCCTGACGGACACCCTGGGGCTGACCTCGATCGTGGTCACCCATGACGTACAGGAGTCGCTGAAGATCGTCGATTACGTCTATTTTGTGTCCGAAGGCGTGATCGAGGCCGAAGGCACGCCGGACGAGATACGCGCCTCAGGCCTGCCCTTCGTGCACCAGTTCGTGCACGGCGAGCCGGACGGCCCGGTGCCGTTCCACTATCCGGCGCGATCCTATGCCGAAGACCTGGGACTGGTCCGATGATTGCGCCCTTGCGTGCCATTGCCAGGCTGGGGCGGCGCACCATTGAAGGTGTCGCGCGCACCGGTTTTGCCGCCCGTTTCTTCCTGTACACATTGCTGCGGTCGGGCACCGCATTCAGGCGTTTCGGGCTGACCATTCGGGAAATTTATTTCGCCGGCGTGCTGTCGCTCATCATCATTCTGGTATCCGGCCTGTTCGTTGGCATGGTGCTCGGCCTGCAGGGGTTCGAAACCCTCCAGACCTACGGTTCCGAGTCGGCTCTGGGCGTGCTGGTGGCCCTGTCGCTGGTGCGCGAACTGGGGCCGGTGGTGGCCGCGCTGCTGTTCGCCAGCCGGGCCGGTTCGGCGATCACCGCCGAGATCGGGCTGATGAAGGCGACCGAACAGCTGGCCGCCATGGAAATGATGGCAGTGGACCCGGTGGCGCGCGTGGTTGCGCCGCGTTTCTGGGCCGGCGTGATTTCCATGCCCATGCTGGCGGCCTTGTTTTCGGCCATGGGTATTTTCGGCGGCTACCTGGTCGGCGTAGTGCTGATCGGGGTGGACGAGGGCAGTTTCTGGTCGCAGATGCAGGCCCAGGTAGATTTTGAGGAAGACATCCTCAATGGCGTGATCAAGAGCGTGGTATTCGGCGTTGCCGTGACCGCGATCGCGCTGTTTGAAGGCTACGACGCGCCGCCCACGGCGGAAGGCGTGTCCCGCGCGACTACCCGCACGGTGGTGACGTCCAGCCTGGTCATCCTGGCGCTGGACTTTGTATTGACGGCATTCATGTTTCGGGGGGTAAGCTGAATGAGCAAGGCTTGGCTGGACCTGTGGGTCGGGTTGTTTGTGGTGGCGGGCATTGGAGCCCTGCTGTTTCTGGCGCTCAAGGTGGGCAACATGAGTTCGGTCAGCACGGCCGACAGCTATCTGATTTCGGCGCATTTTGACAACATTGGCGGCCTCAAGGTGCGGGCGCCGGTGAAAAGCGCAGGCGTTGTGGTGGGCCGTGTGTCCTCGATCAGCTTCGACGACAAGACCTATGAAGCTGAAGTGGCCCTAAGCATCGACAAACGCTACGCCTTTCCCAAGGACACATCGGCGGCCATCCTGACCTCAGGCCTGCTCGGCGAGCAATACATCGGCTTGGAGGCTGGCGGCGATAGCGTAAAATTGAAAAGCGGTGACCGGATCAAGCTGACCCAGTCGGCCGTGGTGCTGGAAAACCTGATCGGACAATTTTTATTTGGCAAGGCTCAAGAAGGAGCACCCAATGAAACCGCACAATAAAAGCCTCATGCTGGCCTTGATGACGGCCGGGATGCTGTTTCCGGCCTTTGCTGATGCCCAGACCGTTAATCTCCAGCAGGCCGTTGAAATGAGCCTCTCGGCTGACCCACGCATCAAGGAGCGGGAATACCTGGTCGAGGCTGCGCGCGGCCTGCTTGCCGAGGTCAAGGGCAACGAAGGCTGGCGCATCAGCGCCAACGCCTTTGTCGGCCTGGCGCCGGCGGTGGAGGGCGGGTTTTATCGGGGGGGCGCGTACAGCGGAACCACCCCCCGCCGCGACGGCGACCAGTGGAGCGGCGTGTCGGACTGGACCCATCTAGAGTTTGCCCTCATCAAGCCGCTGTATACCTTCGGCAAGGTCGAAGCCTACGGCAAGGCCGCCGAGGGCAACATCGATATCAAGCGTGGCGATGTACGACAGAGCAGGGCCGAAACCGTGTTCGACACCAAGCGCGCCTATTATGGCTACTTGACCGCGCGCGATATCCGCCAGTTCCTGGAAGACATGCAAAGCCGCCTGGAAAACTCCATCAGCCATGCGGAACGCGCACTCAAGGACGAAACCGGCGAAGTGACCCAGGCCGAGCTTTACTCCCTGCAGGCAACAAGGGGGGTGATCGGCAAGTATGTGCACCAGGCGCGCGCCGTGGAAAACATCAGCCTGGACGGCCTCAGGGTGCTGACCGGGCTGGGGCTCAATGCGCCGTTGACGGTGGCGGACGACAGGCTCGAGCCGGTTCCCTTTCCGGCGATGGAACTGGCCGACCTGCAGGGCAGGGCGCTGACCGAGCGGCCGGAGATGGCGCAGCTGGAAGCGGGCCTCAAGGCCAGGCGCGCTCTGGTGGAGGCCAAGAAAGCCGACATGATGCCGGATGTCTACACGGGCGTGGTGGCATCCTACAGTTATGCCTCCAGGCGCGATCAGCTGGATAACCCGCACGTTTACGATCCGTTCAACGGCGGTGGCCTGACTCCGGTCATCGGCATCAAGTGGGACGCTGCATTCGGCGTGGCCTCTGCCCGCGTAAGCCAGGCCCAGGCCGAGCTTGAGGCCCTCAACCAGAAAAAGCAGTTCGCCCTGATGGGCATTCCCTTTGAAGTCAGCGAGGCCTATGCCAACGCCAAGGCGAACTACAACTCGCAGATCGATCTGTCCAAAGGCGCAGCTTCCGCGCGCCGCTGGGTAATCGCGGCATTGGCGGATTTCTCCGCCGGGCTGGAAAGGGGCGACAAGCTGGCAGACGCGATCAAGAGCTATGTGCTGGCACAGACTGAGTATCTGCGCACCGTGAACGATTACAACGTGAACGTGGCTCAGATCAGCAAGCTTACCGGGGAACAGAAGTGATTTTTTACGGTCAGCACAAGAACTAGAGAAACTGGAGAAACCATGTTGCGCGTTATTTTGGCCCTGGCGGCCGCATTAATGTCCGCTGCCGCTTTTGCGGCGGACCCCCCGCCCGATGTGTTGGCCAAGACCACCACCCAGGAAGTCCTGGCGATCCTCAAGGCCGACAAGGATATTCAGGGCGGCAATGTCCAGAAGGTCTACGACCTGGTCGAGGCCAAGGTTTTGCCGCATTTTGACTTCAATCGCATGACCCAGCTTGCCGTGGGCAAGAACTGGAACGCGGCGAGCGCCAAGCAGAAGCAATCCCTGGTCAAGGAGTTCCGCTCGTTGCTGGTGCGGACTTATGCCTCCTCGCTGACGGCCTTCAGCAATCAGGTCATCGAGTTCAAGCCTTTTACCATGAAGCCAGACGCTACCGAGGTGACCGTGCAGACCGAGGTCAAGCAGCCGGGCGGCAAGCCCATTCCCATTGACTACGACATGTACAACACCGCATTTGGCTGGAAGGTCTACGATGTTTCGATAGACGGGGTGAGTCTGGTTATCAACTACCGTGCCTCATTCGCCAATACCATTCGGCAATCCGGCATAGATGGCCTGATTTCAACCCTGGAAGCCAAGTCGCGCAGCCTGGAAAAGTCCGACCCCCCGCCTGAGGGGAACAAGCCTGCGCCTGCGGCCAAGCCCAAGCCCTCGTCTTCAGGACTCGTCGTGAAGGCCCGTGCCCAGGCATGATCGAACGCGACGCCAACCTGTGCCGGCTGGGGGGCGATGTGACCCTGCAGACGGTTCCGGACCTGCTTCAGGAAGCCCGGCCGCTGATTCAGTCCGGCGTTGACACGCTTGATTGTGCGGCGATCGCCAACGTGGATTCCTCTGCGCTTGGCCTGCTCCTGGCCTGCAAGCGCGAAGCGGTGAGTCGCCAGCGCGACATCAAGCTCATAAATCTGCCGTCAAGTCTCCATAGTCTTGCGTCGCTCTACGGCCTGGCCGATCAGTTATGACCGCAGCGCTGAAGGTTGCGGGGCTGGTCAAGCAGTACCGGCAGACACGCGCATTGGACGGGATAGACCTTGAGGTCGCTCAGGGCGAGTTTTTCGGCCTGCTGGGCCCCAATGGCGCCGGCAAAACCACACTGATCAACATCCTGGCCGGGCTTGCCCAGCCGACTCAGGGTCTGGCGCAAGTCATGGGCTTCGACGTCGCGCGGGATTATGCGCAATCGCGCCGTGCGCTTGGCGTGGTGCCGCAGGAGCTCGTTTACGATCCTTTTTTCACCGCGCGTGAAGTGCTGCGCGTGCAGTCCGGCTATTTTGGCATCCGCAGAAACGATGAATGGATCGAGCACGTGCTGCACAACCTGGGGCTGACGCCGCATGCGGACAAGAACATGCGCGCGCTTTCGGGCGGCATGAAGCGCCGTGTGCTGGTGGCGCAGGCGCTGGTGCACAAGCCGCCTGTGATCGTGCTTGACGAACCCACGGCAGGTGTCGACGTCGATTTGCGCCAGACCCTTTGGCAGTTCATCCAGAGCCTGAATCGCGAAGGTCATACCGTGGTGCTGACGACGCATTATCTGGAAGAGGCCCAGACGCTTTGCCAGCGCATTGCCATGCTCAAGCAGGGCCGGCTCGTTGCGCTGGACAGCACGCGGAACCTGCTTGCGCGCCGCCATGGTCACCAGGCACAGTTCAAACTAGATGGCGAGCCGCAGGCTTCGCTTGGCCTCAAGCGCGGGCAGGACAATTGCTGGCAGTTCGGCTTCCAGGATTATGTCGAGCTGGAAACCCTGCTCGCGGGGCTGCGCGCAGCCGGCCTGCGGGTGCTTGAAATGCAACTGCTCGAACGCGATCTGGAAGACGTCTTTACCGAAATCATCCAGAATGCGTGAGCGGACATGACCGGATTCGTGACCCTTCTCTACAAGGAACTCCTGCGCTTCTGGAAGGTGGCCTTCCAGACCATCCTGGCGCCCGTTGTCACCGCCATGCTCTATCTGCTGATTTTCTCGCATGTCCTGGAAGAGCGCGTGCAGGTCTATCCCGGCATCAGTTACACCACCTTCCTGGTGCCCGGTCTCATCATGATGTCGATGCTGCAGAACGCCTTCGCCAACAGTTCGTCGAGCCTCATTCAATCCAAGATCACTGGCAACATCGTGTTCGTGCTGGTGGCGCCGCTGTCCTATATGGAATTTTTTTCGGCCTACCTCCTGGCGGCGGTCATTCGCGGCATGGTGGTCGGGCTCGGCGTGGGGCTGGTCACCGTCTGGTTCACCGACCTGCCGCTCATGCACCCGTTGTGGCTGTTCGCCCTAACTGCACTTTCCACCGGCATTCTTGCCGCGCTCGGCATCATCGCAGGTATGTGGGCTGAGAAATTCGACCAGCTCGCCGCGTTTCAGAATTTTCTCATCATGCCGCTCACCTTCCTGTCCGGGGTGTTCTACTCGATCCATTCCCTGCCGCCCTTCTGGCAGGCCACGTCGCACTGGAATCCGGTGTTCTACATGATTGACGGCTTTCGCTGGGGCTTCTTCGGCCACTCCGACGTGGCGCCAGGGCTCAGCCTGCTGGTCGTGGCCGTCTGCTTTATGGCAATATCCGGGTTTACCTTGCTGCTGCTCAAGCGCGGCTACAAATTGAGGCATTGAAATGGTGAGTCCACAGGATATCGAACGATGGATTGCAGCTGCGTTGGCCTGTGAAAAGCTTGAAGTGAGAGGCGATGGCCAGCACTTCGAAGCAGTGATCGTGAGCGGAGAGTTCCGCGGCAAGAACATGGTGCAGCAGCACCAGCTGGTCTACAAGGCGCTGGGCGAGCGCATGCGCGAGGAAATTCACGCGCTGTCGATGAAAACCTACACCCCGGAAGACTGGGCCAGCCGGCAGTAATGGATAAATTGTCAATTCATGGCGGCGCCACGCTCAGTGGCGAGGTGCGCATTTCCGGGGCGAAAAACGCGGCGCTGCCGATCCTGACGGCTGCGCTGCTTTCCGCAGCATCCTTGCGTCTTTCCAATGTGCCCAACCTGAAGGACATCAGCACGCTGCTTGCGCTGCTCGCGCACATGGGCGTGCGCGTTACGCGCAACAACGACACGGTCGAGCTCGATGCAAGGGATATTCCAGTACTGGAAGCGCCGTACGACATGGTGAAGACCATGCGCGCTTCGATCCTTGTGCTGGGGCCGACGCTGGCGCGCTTCGGCGAGGCGCGGGTCAGCCTGCCCGGCGGCTGCGCCATTGGTTCGCGCCCGGTTGACCTTCATATCAAGGGTCTGCAGGCGATGGGCGCGGAAATCCATATCGAGCACGGCTACATCCATGCGACCGCGAAAAAGCTCAAGGGCGCCCGTTTCGTGATGGACGCGGTCACGGTTACCGGCACCGAGAATCTGATGATGGCCGCCTGCCTTGCCGAGGGCACCACCGTGCTGGAGAATGCCGCGCGCGAGCCCGAGGTGGTCGATCTGGCGCGATGCCTGACCGCAATGGGCGCAAAAATCCGCGGCGCGGGCACCGATGTCATCACCATCGAAGGCGTCCCCGAACTGCATGGCGCGGATTATGCGGTCATGCCGGACCGCATCGAGACCGGCACTTTTCTCGTTGCCGGCGCAATGGCAGGCGGCTGCGTAAAAGCCACGCACACCCAGCCCGATGCCCTGGATGCGGTGATCGCCAAGCTGCGCGAGGCGGGCGCCAGGGTTGAAACCGGCCCCGACTGGATCCAGGTCTGCCGCCAGGGAAGGCTGAAGTCGGTCGACGTCCGCACCGCGCCGCATCCTGCTTTTCCGACTGACATGCAGGCGCAGTTCATGGCCATGAATTGCATTGCGGAAGGCGCGGCCAGCGTGACCGAGACAATCTTCGAGAACCGTTTCATGCACGTGCAGGAACTGCGCCGCCTGGGAGCCAATATCGAAGTCACCGGACATACTGCGCTGGTGCGCGGAGTGGAAAGGCTGGACGGCGCCATCGTCATGGCCACGGATCTCCGCGCTTCGGCCTGCCTGGTGCTGGCCGGGCTGGTGGCGCAGGGCGAAACCGTCATCGACCGCATCTACCATCTGGACCGCGGCTACGAACATATCGAGGACAAGCTGTCCGCGCTGGGTGCAAGGATCAGGCGCGTCCATTAAAATTTGGCGTGCGCCCGTCGGGCGTACTGAGCACAATTACTGACATGATCACCATCGCCCTTTCCAAAGGCCGCATCTTCGAGGAAACCAAGCCGCTGCTCGCCGCGGCGGGCGTCGTGCCGGCCGAAGATCCAGAAGCCTCGCGCAAGCTCATTATTCCCACCAACCGGGAGGATGTGCGCCTGCTGATCGTGCGTGCCACCGACGTGCCGACCTATGTCCAGCACGGCGGCGCCGACATGGGCATCGCCGGCCGCGACGTGCTGATCGAGCACGGCGGCGAGGGCCTGTACCAGCCGCTGGACCTCAAGATCGCGCGCTGCCGCATGATGGTGGCGGTGCGCGAGGGTTTCGACTATGCCGGCAGAGTGAAGGAAGGCGCGCGCATCCGCGTCGCCACCAAGTACGTCAACACCGCGCGCGAGCATTTTGCCTCCAAGGGCGTGCATGTCGATCTGATCAAGCTGTACGGCTCGATGGAACTGGCACCACTGGTTGGCCTGGCCGATGCGATCGTCGACCTGGTTTCCACCGGTGGGACACTCAAGGCCAATGGCCTGGTGGCGGTCGAGCACATTACCGACATCAGCTCGCGGCTGGTGGTCAACCAGGCTTCGCTCAAAACCAAGCGCACGCTGCTCAAGCCGCTGTTTGATGCGTTTGCCTCGGCCACGCAGGGCGAAGCGGACTGAGGTTTTCCTTTGCATGGCCAAACCCATTGATGCAGGAAATATCCGGCGCATCCTGGTCATCAAGTGGAGCGCCATGGGCGATGTGGTGGGTGCGACCACCTTCATCAACGACATACGCGCAGCCTATCCGGCCGCAGAAATCGATCTCAATACGCTCGCACCCTGGGATCGCCTGTTTGAGGGCGACCCGCGCTTTAGACAGGTGTTTGCCATTGACGTCAGGGGCCGGAAGGGCCGGTTCGCGGCTGCGTTGAAATGGATTAAAGCGGTCCTCGCCGGGCGTTATGACCTGATTTTCGACCTGCAGTCGACGGATCGCAGCCGCATCATGCTCGGCATCGTGCGTTTGCTGTCGCCGCAGCTCAGGGCCATTGTCGGCCATAATCCAGGCTACCCCTATATCTACGCACCGCAGCGCCCGGCCGAGCCCTATCCCGGCTGGCATTCCGATCTGGCGCTGAAAGCGGCCGGCGTGCCGCGCATCGCCCGCCACGGCCACCTGCATGTTTCACAGGCGAGCCGCGACAGGGTTGCGGAACTGATGTCGCGCAACGGGCTTGTTGCGGGCCGTTATGTGCTGCTGCTGCCGGGGTCGCAAAGGGCCGGCTGGCTGAAGCGCTGGGGCGTTGATCGCTATGCCGCGCTGGCGCGCGAGCTGCGCGCGCAGGGCGTGCCCAGGGTCGCCATCATCGGCGGCCCCGATGAGGTTGAGGACTGTGCCGCGATAGCGGGGCGGAGCGGCGAAGGCGTCATCAATTTCAATGGGCAGACCAGCGTTTCCGAGATTGTGCCGCTGGCCGAAGGCGCTGCCTGCATCGTCGGCAACGACACCGGCGCGGCCCATGTGGCCTCCTGTGCGGGCAGGCCGCTGCTGGTGGTCTGCGGCGCAACCGATCCGCGCAGGGTGCGCCCGATCGGCCCCCATGTGCAGGCAGTCCAGTGGAACGGCCCCTGCATCAACTGCTACCGGAAAACCTGCAATTACCAGCCGGAGCTGGCCTGCATGGCGGCGGTGACCGTTGAAACGGTCGCCGATTGGGCGCTGCACCAGTGCGGACTGAGGGCGGGCAGCTGGCAGGCCGCCGAGGCGCTGAGGGTTTTCTGAGGCTGGGCCGCTGGGATTAGCGGTAAACCTCGTCCTGCCAGAGATAGTCGTGGGTGTAGGGCAGGCCCATGGTGGTCTCGATGATGTACTGGACCACGCGCTCGCCGCTGAAATGCTCGCGATAAAAAGCCTGGCCCCTGGCTGCCGTCTGTCGGCGCAGATCGTCATCAGACTGGAAAATGCGGATCTTTTCGACCAGGTCGTCAAAGTCGCTGAAATAGGCCGCGGATTCCTTGCCGAAAAAACGCTGCAGCTGGTTCTTGTCGCTGAGGAAGGTCAGGATGCCATTGCCCATCAGTTGGGAAATGCGCGCCGACGAATACAGGTGCCAGCCTTCGAAACGGTTGAGGTTCAGGCCCATCTTGCTGCCGGCCAGGGCGGCATCGTAGGGCAGGCCCCAGATCGCGGGGTGGCCGTGCATGCCAAAGCTGTCAAAGCGCAACTCATCATCCAGTTCTTCATGCAGATTCTTCACGAAAGGGTAGCGATCATCAGTGGTGTTGCCCACGCCGCAGAAAATCAGGTCGCGGTCGAAGCGGGTCTTATCGGCATTGTTCTGGTCCTCCACACAGGGATCCGTGGGGTTGGGCATATAGGAAACGATGTTCTTGCCAGTCAGGAACTGCTTGAGCGGCTCGCCACCCGTGGTGATGAAAATCGCGTCCGCTACCGGCAGGCGGTAGCGGATTTTTTCCAGCACGGGCGGATCCCACAGCGGGTCGACGTTGCGGTAGGCGATCTTCAAGCCGGGTAGAAGGCGCTTGATCTCGAACAGCGTCTCGTTCTTGATGATGTCACAGTGCCCGAACAGCAGGAGTTCGGGCTGGAAATTTTCGCAAGCCTCGATCAGCCTTTTGTTCGAACGGCTGAAGCCAAGCGGCTTGATGTTGAGCGGGGCCTCGAAATGGGCGATGTCGCGGTCGCTGAACTCCAGCACCTTGTGGTTGTTGCGGATCAGGCCGTTGAATAGCTTTCTGCCGGTGGCGACCTTGGTGTTACCATACCGCCGGATCATTATGTTGTCGATGTGAAGAATGCGCATTCTGCGTCTGATCATGTGACTGGAATCAACACGGCAACTATACCATCAACCCAACTGTGCATTGGCCTGGAGACCGGCTCACTCTAACAATGGCGGACAAGACTAAGGTTTTTTGTGTTGGCTTTCAGAAGACCGGGACCACATCCATGGGTGCCGCCCTGGAGCTGCTTGGCTACCGTGTGACCGGGGGCAACTGGGCGCGCGACCCCGATGTCGCCAGGGTAGCCCTCCAGCGGGCGCTCGAAACCGCGCCGCTTTACGATGCCTTCCAGGACAATCCCTGGCCGCTCCTGTTCAAGGAAATGGACAAGGCCTTTCCCGGCAGCAAATTCATCATGACCATCCGTCCGCCCGAGCAGTGGATCAAGAGCGCGGTGAAGGGATTCGGCACCGGCACCAGCCCCGTGCGCGAATGGATCTATGGCGATGGCGCGGGCAGCCCGGTCGGCAACGAGCAGGTCTGGCTCGATCGCTATGCGCGGCACAATCGGGAAGTGCTGGAATATTTCGCGAACCGGCCCGGGGACTTCATGATCATGGATCTCGCCGCGGGGGACGGCTGGGAGAAACTGTGTGCGTTTCTAGAGGTTCCGGTGCCGAATGCTCCCTTTCCGCATGCCAACCCGGCGCACAAGAAATTCCTCAAGCGCACGCTCAAATCCATCAAGAGCCGGCTGGGTTTCCGCGTGTGATTGGCACAGGCCGCGGCTTCCCAACCGTGACAACGAAATTTCTCGGGGTTCTGGAAAATGTTCTGGTTTAGAAAACGCATGCGAGCCGAAATCAAGCGGAATCCCGGCAGCGGGGAGAATGTCCTGCTCGCGGGTCCCTGGATCGGGGAATTCGGCTGGGAACTTTTCTGCTGGCAGGGCCACCTGCGCGCCCGCAGCCATGCGTTCGATCGGGTAATCGTCGCTTCCCGCCCCGAAATGGCTCCCCTGTATGCCGACTTCTGCAGCGAATTCATTCCTTTTGTGCCCAACGGCGTTGGCATATCCGGTTTCAAGTGCATTGGCCATGCAGACTGGCCGGATATCTCCGACCAAAGAGACTATCGGGAATATCTGTCGGGCAATTTTTACATCGGCTACAACCGCGATCATCCGGCCCGCAGTTCAAAGGCATTTTTCGGCCAGCAGTTTTTCAAATACGGAAAACATGACCCTGAGCTTGCATTCGATGTTGTGATGCATATTCGGCAGACCAGCAAGAACAG
Source organism: Thiobacillaceae bacterium (assembly GCA_036734185.1). Lineage (GTDB taxonomy): Bacteria > Pseudomonadota > Gammaproteobacteria > Burkholderiales > Thiobacillaceae > UBA6918. Next base: position 14,441 of record DAIMZB010000006.1, read on the forward strand.
GAGCGATGTCAGAAACGGCTGGGAGTTACCCGTATGGGCGCGCTATCTCGAACAGTTGCAGAAGCATGGTTCCTACCGGGTTTGCTGCATTGGCGACCCGAACAGCGCGGGCATGCTGGAAGGGTGCAGCGATCTGCGCGGGCTCGCGATGGACAGGCTGTTCGACTTGCTGGCCGGCAGCCGGGTCCTGGTTGGACCAAGTTCCGGGCCGATGCACCTGGGCGCGCTGTGCGGCTGCCCGCATGTGGTCTGGAGCGGCGTTGACGAAAATCGACCCAAGTACGAGAAATTCTGGAATCCCTTCGCCACGCCCGTGAAATACATACACCATCCCGACTGGAAGCCAGACGTCGAAGTTGCCGTCCGCCACACGCTGGAGATGATGCGTGCGCCGGTCGGCGCCAGCGCTGGTCTTGAGGTGATCTGAGTGGGCTTGTCAAAGAAGCTTTTTCAGAACGAGCTTTCGCATTTTTCCTTGGCGGGCTACTTCAGGAACCGACTTGCTGGCACTCGAATCTCCGCGCCACCGGTATTCATAGTGGGCTGCGGACACAGCGGCACCACCATGTTGAGGCACGTCCTGGGCATGCATTCCCGGCTTTATGCGGTGCCCTACGAGAGCAGGATCTTCTTCCATTCGGGTTTCAAGATCAGGCTTGCGGCCTGGGCATGGTCGCTGACCGCGATATCCCTCGGGAAAACGCGATGGATCGAAAAGACGCCTTCCCACATCCACCGGATGGGGCAAATACTGCAGTCCTACCCGGACGCGCGAATTCTGCTTTTGATCCGCGACGGCAGGAACGTCGCCATTTCACTGCGCAAGCGCTGGGGCGATTTCGAGCGCTCCGCGCGCCGCTGGGTGGAAGACAACCGCGCGGGCGAACCCTACTGGAATCACCCCAGTGTCATGGTGCTCAAGTATGAGGATCTGGTCTCGAATTTCGAGCACGAGCTGAAGGGGGTTTGCGCCTTTATCGGGGAGCCCTTCGAGGACGCTTTCTTGCGTTTCTCCCAAACCGCTGAAAATGAAGGGGGATCCAGGCAAGCGGATGAGCAGGCACTGGATGGCGCCCAGCCGAAAGAATTGCGCGACAGGCAGATCAGCAGGGGGTTGTATGGCGCAGAGGAAAGGTGGCGTCAGCAGATGACCGATGAAGAGCGGAGCCGGTTCAAGGCGGTCGCAGGAGACATGCTGGTTGAGTACGGCTATGCCAGTGGCATGGACTGGTGAGTTCAGTCCAGCAGATGCCTGAACGACAGGTCCAGTTCGATTCCGGAGGCGGCCAGCCTTTCCTGGATCATCCGTTCTGTTTCCGCAATGTCGATTCTTGACTGGCTTTGTTTGCGCATGATGCCAGCGTCGATCAGCCCATCGAAAGCATTGTCAGAGTGGGGCAGGCCGATGGCAGCCATGAGTTCCTTTATGTAGCCCACTGAACCGCAGGCCTTGTCGTATGAAAGCACGTGGCAAGATTCGCGGTTTGCATTGATGAATTTGCTGGCAAACAGGTAGTGGTCATACCACAGCGCCGCAAGCTTGATCCAGGTAGGCAAGGATTCCATGCCCCTGAAGCTCGGGCGGCTGGCAACGATATGGTTCGCAGCGGCGACCTGTGACCACGGGTTATCGAATGCATGCCAGCCTCGCATCAGGCGAAAGATCGGGTTCTTCCTGAAACTGCTGATGGCTGTGTTGCCCGGGATGCCGGCATCCTTGTAGGTGAGCAGCGAGTCGCGGTAGGCCAAGACAGAATTGATGAATCCGTCCGGACGCCGCAGCACCCAGACAAAGCGCGCATCAGGATAGCGTTCCCGTAGCTGATAAAGCTGGTAGTTCAGGCGGACAGGCTGCAATAGAACCTTGCCCGCACTGCAGAACAGGAAATCCAGGTAGTCGAGGTGACGCGGCGTCAGATTGTCGGCCACGAGCTCTTCGAGTACATCGTACCTGGGGGCGCCGAAACCGGCATGCCGGTGTTTCAGTTCTTCTTGCAGCAGCTTGTATTCGGAAAAGGCGCCCTTGCGGTCATTCTCGATGCAGGATGCTCCATTGCCATCGACGAGATTCGGGTGCATCGGCTCGTAATAGCAACGCAGGTCATGGCAGCGCCTGAAAATGTTGAAAGCCAGCGTCGTTCCGCTTCGCCTTAGCCCGAACAGAATGATTTTCATTGGCGAGCTCCCGAGCTTGGTTGCGGACCTTCCGGCGAGCTTCCGCTGTGTGCCCGCAGTTTTTGTGTGACGAAATAACTGTCATACAGCGACCTTGCATAAGCCTCGTAGCCTTTGGCTATGGGATGGTCGTCGCCGTCCGGCGGATACACATGGCCTTCCTCGTTTACGGCTTTTGCCACGGCTTCGCTGGCGTTGGCAAACGGGATCCCTTCTGATTTCAGCCACGATTGGATATCCCCGCTTAAGACCTTCTCGTTGTTGGCAGCTTGTTCGTAAACGGCGGGGATGTTGCGGCCATGCTGTTTAAGGTATGTACTCAGGATGGCAACCTTAGACGGGATGATGAGGACCACCAGTTGCGCACCACTCAAGTTTGCGCGCCTGGACATTCTGGAGATCAACTCCTTGGTCACACCCAGGCTTTTCTGTATCTCCGGCCGCTTGAGGTCCATGTAGTCGCGGGTGTTCTTGCCTTGTTTGGCCAGCAGGACGGTGCGATTGTTTCCTTCACGCACCACTGTGATTTTCTTGGTGTCGAACGGCAGATAGCTCCTGCCTACACTAAAAGCCATTTGCGCGAGCGTCGCGATCTTGCTGTCGGCAAGACCGGCCGACAATCGGGTTTTTCCTGCACGCTTCTGATGCGGGCTGGCCGATTTCTTGTTTGCTAATGCACCGCAGTAGCGAAGGTCCAGCCCATGCTGGGTGGAGGCGCTTTTCCAATAGTCTGTTTTCAGATAAAGGTCACATATTCCCTTGACGTCGTTGGCAGGATAAAGACCAACAATTACGTAGCGTGGTTTTAATTTCAGTGCACGATCAAGCAGGTAGTAGTACTGCAAAGGCCCATGTCCACCCACGCCCATGTTGTAAACCGACAGACCGGTCATTTTCCCTATCTGGCCGGGCCAGGCATTTTCTGGGGCGGCATTGTATCCGTAGGTATGAGAGTCACCGAGCGCAACAATATCGGCCTGCCCCGGAACGTTCAAGTTGCGGAACCCCTCCCGGTTGACCCCGGGGAAATCTTTGGGCATTTTGTACAGCAATATCGGATCTGTAACGCGCTCGAGTTTTATCGACTGTTTTGGGAAGTCGATCAGACGCAACACGGCCTCCATGATGCCGATGGTTACGGTTGCAGAAATCAGGATCAGCAGCAGGTTTTTCAGGTAACCGGTTTTAGTCATCTGTGCGGGGTGTTCGGCTCAGTTGTGGCGGTTTGCTGACATCATGACATCAATGCAAACTCCGAGTGATGCGGGGCGCTGGCTGGTTGAGAGCACATCCATACCGCACTTGAGCGTCCTGGGCATTTCAGTCTTTCTCAAACGCATTCTTGTAGTCCAGCCGTGCAGCCGGATCCTGGTCATCTTTCATCAGGATGCAGTTGCCAATGACAAGGGCATCCATTTCCGTACCCATCAGGCAACGATAAGCGTCTTCAGGCGTGCAGACGATGGGTTCGCCGCGCACGTTGAAGCTGGTGTTGATCAGCACCGGGCAGCCGGTTTTGGCGTGAAAGCTCGATATAAGCGCGTGGTAGCGGGGGTTGGTGTTCGCATGCACGGTCTGGATGCGTGCCGAGTAGTCGACGTGGGTAACCGCGGGAATCGTGGAACGCGGCACTTTCAGCTTCTCGATGCCGAACAGGCCAGCTTCCTGCGCGGTTGCGCCAATGCGGCGGGATTTCGCGACGTCCGCCACCATCAGCATGTAGGGGCTGTCCTCGTCGAGTTCGAACCAGTCAGCGACGTGTTCGCGCAGCACCGAGGGCGCGAAGGGGCGGAAGGATTCGCGGTACTTGATCTTGAGGTTGAGCACCGACTGCATCTGCGGCGCGCGCGGGTCGCCGAGGATGGAGCGGCCGCCCAGGGCGCGCGGGCCGAATTCCATGCGGCCCTGGAACCAGCCGACCACATTCTCGCTGGCGAGCAGGCCGGCGGCGGTTTCAATGAGCTCGGTATCGGCCAGCACCTTGAAGCGCGCACCCGCAGCGGTGAGGCGCGCCTCGATGTCGGCCTGCTCGAACACCGGCCCGAGATAGGCGCCGCGCATGCGGTCGCTGCCGGTTGATGCCGGCCGCGGCTGGTCCAGCGTCAGATGATGCACTGCCAGGGCGGCGCCCAGCGCGCCGCCAGCATCGCCTGCGGCAGGCTGCACCCACAAGCGCTTGAATGCGCCGTCGCGCAGCACCTTGCCGTTGGCCACGCAGTTGAGCGCGACGCCGCCGGCCAGGCAAAGATTCTCGATGCCGGTCTCCTCGCGCAAGGCGCGGGTCATGCGCAGCACGGCTTCTTCGGTTACCGCCTGCACCGAGGCGGCGAGGTCCATCTCGCGCTGGGTCAGCGGGTCGTCCGGTTGCCGCGGCGGCGCGCCGAACAGGGCGCTGAACCGGGCATTGGTCATGGTGAGCCCGGTGCTGTAGTCGAAGTAGGACTGGTCCAGCCGATAGGAGCCGTCAGGCTTCAGGTCGATCAGGTGATCGAGGATGGTCTGCATGTACTTCGGCTCGCCGTAGGGTGCCAGGCCCATGACCTTGTACTCGCCCGAGTTGACCTTGAAGCCGAGGTAGTAGGTGAAGGCCGAATACAGCAGGCCGAGCGAATGCGGGAAATGGATTTCCTTGAAGATTTCCAGGCCGTTGCCGCGTCCGATGGCGGCCGAGGTTGTGGCCCATTCGCCCACACCGTCCATGGTCAGCACCAGCGCCTCGTCGAAAGGCGAGGGGAAGAAGGCACTGGCGGCATGGCTGAGATGGTGCTCGGAGAACAGCAGGCGGTCGAGCCAGTTCACTTCGGGGGCAAGCTTCTTGAGTTCCTTTGCCAGCAGGTCCTTCTGGAACAGTTTCTCGCGCAGCCACAGCGGAATCGCCATGCGGAAGGACTTGAAGCCTCTGGGTGCGAAGGCAAGATAGGTTTCCAGCAGGCGTTCGAACTTGAGGAAGGGCTTGTCGTAAAAAGCGACCCTGTCGACCTCGGCGAGCGAAATGCCGGCTTCGGCGAGGCAGTAGTTCAGCGCATTGACCGGGAAGCGCGCATCGTGCTTCTTGCGCGAGAAACGCTCTTCCTGCGCGGCTGCGACGATCTCGCCGTCCTTCAGCAGGGCGGCGGCGCTGTCATGGTAATAGGCGGAAAGCCCGAGTATGTACATCCAGTCAGGCCGATCAGAACAAAGTGTAGATGAACGGGGCGACGGCAGAGCCTTGCGCCAGCACCAGCAGGCCGCCCAGCAGCACCATGATGATGATGATCGGCAGCAGCCAGAATTTCTTGCGCACGCGCATGAATTCCCACAGTTCGCGGAATATGGACATCAGAGACTTCTCCTAGAATTGCCTGTGCAGGCTGTTTTTTTCTGGCCCGGGCGGCTCGCGCGGAACCCAGTAGGTGGATGCATCGGGGTCGGGTTTAAGGCGCAGCAAATCCTTGCCCAGCAGGCGTATCAGCAGCCCGGCTGGGGTGATGACGAGGTAGAACATCAATCCCAGGATGATGGGGCTGGTGATCGCATGCAGCAGCGTGCCGAACTTGAGCCAGAGCTTGTTGAGCGGGGCGAGCGCCCTGGGATAGGCTAGCGCAACCGCCAGAAAGGCGAGGGAAATGCCCATGGGCAGGGCTCTCACGGGCTTTCCGCCCAGCAGCGGCCAGAGGGCGATGAGCAGGAAAAAGACGAAGAAGGTCAGTCCGAAGAACCGGTCGGACGATCCTTTCGCCTCCTGCTGGAGTTCAAGATTCTCGTGGCTGCTCATGCGGGCATCCAGTTTGGGCTTTTCAAAGCCTAGATTGTATCCGAAGGCCCCTGTCCTTCGCTTGGCGATGCGGCAATCGTGCGGCCAGGCAGCAGGCTGTCGCCGTACCTGGCGAATTGTTCCGCCTCGTACAGCTTGGCGTACTTGAGGAACACGTAGTAAGCCATGGTCACCGAACCGATGAATCCCGCCCAGCCATTGAGGAAGCTGCGCTTGAAGAGGTAGCTGCGCACGAAGAACAGCGGCGGGTAGAACACCATGATCCAGGGGTTGGCGCGCTTGCCACGGGCCTGCTTGTCGGCCACCAGCCCGGTGGAGTAGTGATTGATTTTGTCCACTTTGACATGCACGCTGGTTTCGCCGAAGTGGTAGAAGGGATGCTGCAGCTTTTTTACCATGCCCTGAACCTTGGGCGCGGCGTGGATCGGCATGTCGCTGACATGGCCCCGGGTCTTGTCGAACAGGCGCAGGAAGTGGTTCATGCGCACGCGCGGCGAGGACATCTTCCAGAACAGCTGTTCCTGGCGCGGCAGGGTATAGCCGTCGGCGTCAGGACCTTTGGCCATCAGCGCGCGGATTTCCGCCTGCGATTGCGGCGACAGCACTTCGTCGGCATCCAGCAGCAGCACCCAGCGGTTCGAAGTCTGTTCCAGCGCCATCTGTTTTTGCGGCCCGTAGCCCATGAATTTGTGCTGGCTGAACTTGCTGCCGTAAGCGCGCGCGATTTTTTCCGTGTCGTCGGTGCTGAACGAGTCCAGCACCACGATTTCATCCGCCCATTTCACGCTTTCCAGGCAAGCGGACAGGGTGCGGGCGTTGTTGTAGGTGGTGACGAAGGCGGAAAGCTTTTGCGCGCCGCTGCCGGGCTGCGCGGTGACCTGGTTTTCCATGTGGGCTCCTGGAATGTCAGTCATGGTGGAGAACGCTGAGTTTCTGGTAGAGGTCGAGATAGGCGTTGACGATCGCGGCCTCGCTGAAATTTGCTGCGAGCTTGTCGAGCCCGGCCTTGATCATCCTGTTCCGGGCTTCTTCATCGAGGGACAGTGCTTTCCGCAGGCTGTCGGCCAGCCTGCCAGGGTCGCCGGGCGGCGCCAGCAATGCATCTTCGCCGGGCGCGATCAGTTCCAGCGGTCCTTCGGCGGCAGTGGAGACGACCAGCGCCGAGTTCGCCCAGGCTTCCAGTATCACGTTGCCGAGGGGCTCGTGGCGCGAGCTGCAGGCAAAAACGTCAGCCAGCTGGTACCAGGGCGACGGCTCATATTGCCAGCCAGTCCAGGTCGTGCGCGTCTCGATGCCCAGTTGCGAAGCCTGCGCGCGCAACTGGGGCCGCAGCGGCCCATCGCCCACCATGACGAGTTGCAGCGGCCGCCCGCCCAGTTCGGGCGGCAACAGGGCGAACGCCTGCAGCAGGTCGGAAAAGCCCTTGTTGGGGTGCAGCCGGCCCAGGCCCAGGACCACGAGCGCATCTTCCGGAATCAGCCATTTGCTGCGCAATTCCATCAACGCTTCGGGCGCCAGGCGCGGAGCCGCATCGACGAAATTGCCGATGTGGAACACGCGCGCGGGCGGAAGGCCTTCGTTTTTGAGGTAGTCGCAGATGCCGCGCGTGTTGCCTATCCAGGCATGGGCGTGCCGGTAACCCTTGAGGTCGTAATAACCGCCGAGGCGCGCGACATGCACACTGCGGCCTGCTGCGGGCAGGTGCGTGAGCCGGGTGGCGCGGCCCATGTAGGTCTGCACGATGGCGGGCGAATACTTTTTGACGGCTTGCCGGATACGCAAGCGCGACCACCAGTCCCAGACGCCTGCCAATGGCGCGTGATGGCGAGGTATTCCCTGATCGATTGCGGCATCGATCTCGCCGCCGGCGACGGTAACCACTTCCACCGCAGCGCCGTTGCGGCCGAGGGCATTGACCAGCCGAACAAAGAAACGCTCGGCGCCGCCGAGCTTTTTGCCGCCGATAATGTGCAGGGAGGTGAGTCTTTCAGTCACTGGGGATGACCCGAAGTCAGTCCGGAGAGCGCCGGCACGGCTGGAGCCGCCTAGAGGCGCCACAAGGCGTAGCCGGCCTCTTCGAGGCGCGCTGGATTGTGTGCGCTCTTGACATCAACGAACACGCCGCCGCGCTTGAGCAGGGCCTTGAGCGCGTCTTGGGGCAGTTCAAGGTAATCGCGGTGTGCGACGGCCGCGACGATGGCATCGGCTTCGCGTGGCAGTTCATCCCAGGTACTGAGACGGATGCCATATTCGTGCATCGCTTCGGCGATATCGGCCACCGGGTCATGCACGTGCACTTCGCAGCCATATTCCAGCAGCTCGCGGACGATATCGGCCACCTTGGAATTGCGCAGGTCGGAGCAGTTTTCCTTGAAGGTCAGGCCGAGCACGGTGACCTTAGCGCCCTTCACCGGGCTGCCGGCCTTGATGAGATGCTTGACCGCCTGCTGCGCGACGAACTGCGCCATGCCGTCGTTGATGCGGCGGCCGGCCAGGATGACCTGCGGGTGGTAGCCGAGCATCTCGGCCTTGTGCGTGAGGTAGTAGGGATCGACACCGATGCAGTGGCCGCCCACGAGACCGGGGCGGAAGGGCAGGAAATTCCATTTGGTACCGGCGGCTTCCAGCACTTCCAGCGTGTCGATGCCGATGCGCTCGAAAATGATGGCAAGCTCGTTCATCAGCGCGATGTTGAGGTCGCGCTGGGTGTTCTCGATGACCTTGGCCGCCTCGGCCACCTTGATGCTGGTGGCACGGTGCACGCCGGCGGTGATGATGGCTTCGTACAGTTTGGCAACCTGCTCAAGGGTGCCGGCATCGTCTCCGGACACCACCTTGACCACGGTTTTGACGGTGTGCACCTTGTCGCCGGGGTTCACGCGCTCGGGCGAGTAGCCGACATGGAAATCCTGCCGCCATTTCATGCCCGATTCGCGCTCCAGCACGGGAATGCAGATTTCCTCGGTGGCGCCAGGGTAGACGGTGGACTCGTAGATGATCGTTGCGCCCTTGCGCATGTGCCGGCCGGCGGTTTCGGAGGCGCTCACCAGCGGGGCGAAATCGGGCTGGTGCGCGGCATCGACCGGGGTGGGCACGGCAATGACGATGAAATCGGCGCGGTGCAGCGCTTCGGCATCGCTTGTCACGGTGAGACGCGTGGCGGCGCGCATGTCCTCGGCGCTGACTTCGCCGGTGGGATCGCAATGATTCTTGTAGTGCTGGATCTTGGCTTCGGACAGGTCGTAGCCGATGGTGTCGAACTGCTTGCCGAATTCGACGGCGAGCGGCAAGCCGACGTAGCCCAGGCCGATGATCGCGATAGTGGTCATGTTCGCTTGTTTTGTAGGGGTTGTCAGCTCGCTAGTTTAAGCGATGCGGCGGCATGTTCGTAGAGCGCGAGGGTGCGGTCGAGCATGTTTTTGAGGGTGTAGGGGTTGTCAGAACTCACGCTGGCTGGCGTTTCCAGCAATTTGGCCACCGTGCCGACCAGCGCCTGCATGTTTTCCGGTTCGACTCTTCCAACCGGGTAGAGCGTGCGCATGATCTCGCTGACGCCGCCATGATCGTAGGCCACCACGGGCACGCCCTGGCACAGGGCTTCAAGCACGGTCCTGCCGAAGGACTCGGGCTTGGTCGACAGCGAGAACACGATATCCGAAACTGCATAAATTTCCCGGATGTCGAGGCGCGCGCCAGTGAAGGTAATTGCGTTATCCAGTCCGCGTGCATGCACGGCCTGGCGAATCTCGGCGGCATAGCCCTGGCGGTTGGGATCTTCCCCGCCGACGATCAGACCATGCACGTCGGTGCCCCGGGCACGCAGTTGCGCGATCAGTTCGATGAACTCGTGGTGGCCCTTCAGCCGCGTGATGCGGGCGGGCAGGCAGAGGATTTTTTTTCCCGACAGATGCGTGTGCTCGGCTTGCCAGGACTGGCGCCAGTCCGCCGTCGGCCTGAAGCCATAGGGAAACTCGGCCGGCTCGACGCCGCGGGGAATCAGTTCGACGCGCTCGCGCCCGACCTTGGGATAATTGTGAAAAATGTAGTCCTGCGCCGCTTCTGAGACTGCGATGATCTTTTCTCCCTTGACCATGACTGCGCTGTAGGCGTTGACCGAATACAGCCCGTGCACGGTGGTGATGAAGCGCGGGCGTGTGCGCGGGTCCATGCCTTTCCACGCCAGGTAGCAGATCCAGGCCGGCATGCGCGACCGGGCATGCAGGATGTCCACCCGGTTTTCGCGCAGGAATCTGCGCAGGGCGGGAACCAGGCGGAAAGTCCAGGGATGTTTGCGCCCGATGTCCCAGCTCACATGTTCGCTGCCTTCCTTCAGCAGGCGTTCGACGAGGCGGCCGCCTGCTGAAATGACGATGGAGCGGTGGCCATGCTCGACCAAATGTTTTCCGACTTCCAGGGTGCCGCGCTCCACGCCGCCGGACTGCAGCGCGGGCAGGACTTGCACGACAGTCAGTTTGCGCGGGGTCATAGTGGGCTGTTCAGGCATTGCAGCAATTGCCGGGCGCAGCGCTCGGCCTCGTTCAGGGGTTGGTGGTTGGGCGGCAGTGTGCCACTGTGCGCCCAGTCGGCGAAACTGGACAGGCGCTTTTGCTCGAGCAGTTTCTCAAGTCCGCGCGCCACGCGCCCCGGTTTGGCATAGGGCAGTTCAAAGCAGCCGACTGCTGCGCCCGAACTCAGCGCCTCGTACACCATGGAGGCGCTGTCCGGCGTGACCCAGACCTGGCCCGCCAGCGCCAATTGTTCCGGCAGCCAGGACGGGGAAACCGCATCGTGTGCGACAGCCTTCACATTGGGCACCGCGAGTTTGCCCAGGTCGGCAAGGAAACCGGAGGGGGTGCGCCGCGAAGTGGTCAGCAGCCATTCGACTTCGGGGCGGTGCAGGGCGATGAGGTGAACCTGCTTCAGCAGCCCGGCTTCATTCCAGCCGTATTCGGTTGAGGGGCCGCCGATCAGCATCAGGCCGCGCTTCGGATCATGCTCGCCTTCTGGCTGGATGCGGTTGATGGGGCCATCGGTGCTCAGTACGGAAGGGCTGCTACCGAGCCTGTCGTGCGCGGGCGCGATCACCCAGTCGAACCACGACAGCGGCAGCGAAGGTTTCATCAGCACCGCGATGCGCCCGCCATGGGCACGCCGCGCAGCCAGCATGGGCCAGTGCGTACCATGGCCGGCGCCGATGATCAGGTCAGGCGGGGACAGTTTTCTTCCGGGCGGGAAGCGCCCCAACAGCCAGGAAATCGAGCAGGGCCAGCCTTTCGCAACCGCGACGGTTTCAACCTGGCAGGGTGCGAGACGGCACAAGGCTTCTGCCAGGCCCAGTGTCTGGTTTTCGTGCCCGCGTTTGCCGTCGGTGAAACGCCAGATGGTCAGCATGTCGCGGCACTCGGCCAGCCGGGTCGCGCCTGAGCGGCCTGCCAGGTGTAGGGTGCGGGGTCAATGTGCGGCGTGGCGCCTAGCATCAATTCCGTCAGCAGTCGGCTGCTGGCCGGGGCCATGGTGACGCCGTAACGGAAATGACCGGTGTTGATCCAAACGTTGTCCAGTTCGGGGTGGCGGTCGATGACCGGAATGTTGTCCGGGCTGCCGGGGCGCAATCCGGCCCAGGAACGGATGGGCCGGTGCGTGCCCAGTTCAGGCAGGAGGGCGCAGGCATCGCGGTGCAGGCTGTCCAGGATTTCGGGCGTGGTGCGGGCGTCAAAGCCGGCATCTTCGACTGTGCTGCCGGCCAGGAGATGTCCGTCGCGGCGCGGCACGAGATAGAGGCCGTCCCTGTAGAGGATGTGCCGAAGACCGTGGCTGCCGGGCGCATACAGCAGCATCTGGCCGCGTACCGGGCGAACATGGGGTACTGCGGGTAGCATGCCAAGTGGCTGTCCGGCCCAGGCGCCACCCGCCCAGACAAATCCATCGGCGGGATATTCTGCATGGGCGGAGAGGGCCGCAACGGCTTTTCCCCCCGAGGTGCGCAGACCGGTAATTTCGTACTCGGACAGGATCCTGCCACCCAGCGCGGTCACGGCGCCAGTCAGTGCGTTAACCAGGCGGGGATTGCGCAACTGGCCCACGCCGGGCAGCCAGAGGGCGCCATCCGCCCTGAATTCGGCCTTGAAATCATGCGCCACACACCAGTCGCGCGCGCCTTGCGGCCTTTTTACCTCCAGGATCTCCATGCCGCAGGCCCAGTACTCCGGGTCGTTGCCGGACCGGGCCGAGATTTCGTCCGCCAAGCCCTGCCATGCCCGCATGCCTCCAAGCGCCAGGCGGTTCACCGCCTCGTCGTAATCCCAGGGCAGCAGGGGACAAAGGATGCCGGCACCGGCCCAGGAGGATTGCCCAGGGTGTCTGCGGTCGGCAAGGGTGACATGGTGGCCTTGCAGCAGTAGCGCATAAGCCGCACTCAAGCCGGCGACCCCGCCGCCGATAATAAAGAAGTTCAGATTCAAGCCAAGTTCCAGTAAATTCCACTGATTCTAACAAAGCGGCCGTTTGTCCGCCCCGGCTGGTCTGCGTTCAAAACTGGCCGATAAAGTGCACATGGAGGAAAGCGGCGATGGTGAAAACGGGCATGCAAGCATTTAGGAACTGCAAAGGCTTTACCCTGATCGAACTGATGCTGGTGATCGCCATCATCGGCATTCTTGCCGCCATTGCCTGGCCCAATTACCAAAGCTACCTTATTGGCGCGAGAAGGGCGGAGGCAGAGGCGGACATGCTGAAAATCCAGCTTGGCCTCGAGAAATGGCGCGCCAACAACAACAGTTATACCAGTACCCTTTCCAATGTCGGCTTTACCGACAACAACCCCCATTACAACTACGCCATCACCGGGGCGGCTGCCGGGGATCCGCCCACGGCGAGCGCATATGTCATTCGTGCGACTGCCCAGGGAGGGCAGGCCACGGATTCGGCCTGTACGCCGCTGACCCTCGATCAGAGCAATGCCAAGGGCCCGGCGGGATGCTGGAAGCGCTGACATGATTGCCAGCAATGCTCAGCGTGGGTTCACCCTGATCGAACTGATCGTCGTCATGATCGTGTTGGGCATCCTGTTGTCCATGGCGGTTCCGTCGTTTACCGGGCTGATGGATTCCATTCGCGTAAAACGGGCGGGCGACGCCGTGAGCGCCTTCCTGGTCAACGCCAAATCCGAGGCAATCAAGCGCAATACTACGGTGCGCGCTGTCGTTCAGGTCGCCAACAGCGGTACTACCTGGTGTGTCGGCATGACGACCGCATCGACCTGCGATTGCCAGACCGTCAACTCCTGCCAGATCGACGGGGTTGACCGCACGGTTTCCAGCACCGCATACAAGAAAATAGTGTTGAACGAGCCGGACACCGGGCATGCATTTGTGTTCAGCGCGCTGCGCGGCACAGTCACCGGCAATGAAACGGTGGAGCTTGAGTCCGACAACGCCCAAAAGTTGAATGTCGTGGTGGGCATGACCGGCCGCATCCGGCTGTGCTCGCCGGACGGCAGTGCCGGAGGGTATCCGACATGCTGAACGGGCCGCGCGCAGGGCAGCAGGGCTTTGGCCTGGTCGAGCTCATGATCGGCATGGTCATCAGCATGATCATCCTCGCTGCTGCGTCGGAAGTGCTGTTGTCCTCGCTCAGCAGCAACCGCGACAGTATCAGAATGGCGCGCCTCGATCAGGAATTGCGCCAGGTCATGACCATGATTTCGCGTGATGCCCGCCGCGCCACGGCCTGGGACCCCGCGGTTGATGTCGCCAAGCTCAGCATGAGCTCCCCCCTGACACTGACGGGCAAGACGGGCACGGTCACGGTATCCAGCAGTGGCGACCTGAGCACTGTGGGCGCAAAGGCGGTGGGCGGCACGCTGGTCTATGTCAGCGGCAGCACGGTTTACAAGGCCAGCATTGACAGCTACGACAGCAGCGCCAAGACATACAGTGTGACGGTGGTCGGCAGCAACTGGCCCTCTACATCCATTGTTGCAGGCGCATGGAACATTCTGCGCCCCGCCATGACCATTACCACGGACGCGGTTGCCGGCACGCCCGGGCAATGCATTCTGTTCGCCTATGACACCAATGCGGACGGCGTTTATTCGACGGGTGAGTATTTCGGCTATCGCTACGACGGAACCGATGATGCCGTGCAAATCCGGACTTCCGGCGCCAGCACCAATACGTGCGACTCGGCCGGGGGCGGCACCTGGCAAAATCTCACCGATGAGCTTTCCGTGGAGATCACTTCCTTCACCGTCACGGAAAATTCGCCCGCCTCCATCACGAATACCGGAATGAACGTGAGGGTGCGCGAGTTCACAATCGCCATCACCGGGAGGTTGAAAGCTGACACCAGCGTGCGGCGCACCCTCCAGGAAACCATCCGCGTCCGCAACGAGCAGATGAGCTAGAAGAGGCGGCCATATCCATGAAACTGCATCCCGGACCCGTCAAACAGAAAGGCATCTCGCTCATCGTCACGCTGCTGATCACGGTGTTGATGAGCCTGCTGGCACTGTATGGCGCCGGGGTGCTGGTGCTCGACACCCGTTCTGCCGCCAATGACTATCGCTATCGTGAAGCCATGGCGGCTGCGGAGTCCGGCCTTGACCAGGGTTTCAGCCTGGTGAATGCCAACCGCACGAACATTTCTGCGGTCGGTTCGGGATGGACGACTTGCACTTCCACCGCTACCCCCTGCATGCCTGTCCGATCGGACGACCGTACCAACTGGAAATACCTTACGGTGACCGCCAGCCTTCTCACCCAGCCCGGATCGGGCTCTTTTGCCCTGTACCTGCTGACCCCGGTCAGCGGAGACAGCAGCGGCCTGATCTTCAACATCGTTGCCAGGGGAAGCTCGGCCGATGGCACCAGCACCGCCACCGTCAAGCAGGGCGTGTATTTCTATCCCGTGATCCTTGGCAACATCGATACGCCGCTGGCCGCCGCCAGCAACATTCCCTTGAACGGCAATTACTGCATTGTCACCAACCCGAATGGTGGGGGCTGGAATGTCCCTGTTTCGGCGTGGTCGCCCAATTCGTTCACCACCACCGTGTCCGGCAGCTTTGCCAGCGTGCAGAAGGGCGACTTTGATGGTTCCTGCCCCAACCCGGCGAGCGCGCAAAACCTGCTCAGCACCGGCAAGAAAATAAACACGGACCTGATCAACGACCCGAACTTCCCGCCCGACCTTTTCGCCTTCCTGTTTGGGGTGAGTGCTTCAAACTATCAGACAGTCAAGGATCTTGCGCAGGTGGTCTCCAGTTGCAGTGGCCTGAACTCGAGTTCTTCCGGACTGATCTGGGTCACGGGCGACTGCAACCCGAGCGGGGTGATCGGGTCGACAGCCAATCCGGTCATGCTGATCGTCGAGGGTTCGACCAATTTCGTTGCTGGGGACCAAATGTATGGCCTGTTGTACATGTTCGATTCGGACAGCCCCTCCAATACCCGTCAACTGAGGACTGCAGGCACGGCGCACATGCATGGCGCAATCATCGCGCATGACAGCAATGTAACCCTCGATCTTCAGGGTACTTTCATTATCGAGTACGACGAGGATGTGCTGAAGAACCTCAAAAACAGCCCGTCCACACGCGCTCTGGCACGCATCCCCGGATCGTGGTCGGACGTGCAGTAAAGGAGCAGCACATGGTCCGCATACCCAACCTATCAAGGCAGCAAGGCTTCAGCATGATCGAGGCGCTTTTCTCCGCGTTGATACTGGGCATTGCCCTGCTTGCTCTGGCCGGCTTCCAGGCGGTGGCTATGCAGGACAGCAGCCTGGTGAAGGCACGCACCGTTGCTTCGAGCCTGGCCCAGGAAAAGCTGGATGACCTGCGCAGCTTTACGTTTGTTACCGACGGCAACACGTCCGATGATTCGGCCGCCTCCTCCGTCACCAATTACTGCGGCCAGGGAACTTTCTGCTTCAGCGAAATCGCCGCGAATGCGGGCGGACAGGAAAACGCAGACGGCAGCCTGGTGATCCCGACCGGATCGGTTTCCGGCTACCTCGACAACTACACCCGTACATGGACCGTTACCTGTTCTGCTGAGGCGGCCGTTACCGCATTCAGCTTTTCTTCGACTTGCAACAGCACGACAGTCGCCAAGCTGGTTACCGTCACGATTTCCTGGACGGACAGCAAGGGGGCGAGCCAGTCGATGAGCCTGCAAAGCGTGATCTACGCCATGGATCCCTCCAAGATTACCCGCGGCACGGTCAGCCCGTCTTCCAGCCAGAAGCCGCAGCAGTCCTACACGCCTATTGGCGTCCCGGACGCGGTGCCTGTCCCGATCAGCACCGGTGACGGGAAATACAAGGAATCCAGCAAGCCTCTGCCGGACGTAAGTTCGAAGGGCTATAGCCTGCGCACTGAATTCGACTCGGTGAGCTACACCACGACGGACGGATCGAGCAAGAAAGACTCGCAGCTGGAGTTCGCGACGGTCAACTGCGTATGCGAATTTGCCGGTACCGGCAGCGGATACCCGGCTTCCTACTTCTACTGGGACGGCAGCGCGCTGAGGGTCAAGTCGCCCAGTGCGATGATTTCCAAGGTCACGGGAACCGCGCCAGCCATTCAGGGCGACAAGCAAGACAGTCTGTGCGACAGCTGCTGCCGCGATCATCATGACAGCGAGGCCCCCAATGCCTCGAATCCGGAAACCGCGCTGTACGACCCGAACCGGCCCAGCACCGATTACGCCGCAAGCGGCAACCACAAGCATTACTACTATACCGACTCCAGCGACCCCACCCAGGGGCTGGTTGAAGTCGCCGAATCAGCCGGCAACCGCTACCTTGAAGCCTGCCGATTTGCCCGCATTAACGGCTTTTACCGTTTGCTGCAAGACTGGCGCGCGCTGGATATGGTGGTGATGCCCTACAACAACTACCTGAGCGTTCAGCAGACGCTGCAAAACTACCAGGATTACCTGGTTGGTTATCTCAAATATCAGGCCAAAACCGACTGTACTGCAGCGGGCGCCAGCGGTTGCTCGGGAATCAATCAGTCTTCTGTGCCTTCCAAGTCCGACCTTGCCACACGTAACCTGAGCAACCAGACGCCGGGTCAGTACAATCAACTGCTCGCACGTGCGCTGTATGCCGACCGCGTATACAGCAGTACCCAGCCGCGTACCCTGGACGCCACTTACTACGCTGCCCTGGCCACGAAAATTAGCGCGGGAACCACCTGGCTCGACCTGCTGCCTTTCAACGAGGTCAACGTCACGCTGCTGGCGAATTGGGCTTCCAGCAATACTTCTGTGGTGACGGTCACGAACGAAAGCATCGCTGATATTTCGGCGACAGCGGCCGACTACTATGGTGTGTACAGCCGCGGCCTTACGCGCGTCCAGCCCGGCAGCGGTGGTAATGCAGACATCACGGCCTACCTGCTGCCCAGCAACAGCGGCTTGACCGGCGGCGTGAAGCGCTCGCCGATAAGTGGGGGGGGGGATTACGACAGCAATCTGGGCGCCTCCGGCACCATCAGCTATGCGGGACCGATCGGTGTCGACCGGGACGATCACCGCAGCGGCAATCGCAAGTCCAACTCACTTAATATTGCCCGGGCATCCAACAGCAGCACGACGCTGGTTTCTGGAGACATCCGGATAGGAAACAGCAGCGCAACGCTTGCCACCAGCACCGACGTGACCCTGGCAGGCGCGCCTTCAGCCGGCATCACCTGTACGGTCGGCACGCCGATTGCCGGCGTGGCGACCTATTCCTGCACAGTCAACAGTTCTTACAGCGGTACGCTTTCGGCCTCCACAAGCGTTGCCAATGCCTTCTTTGACGTGGGCGGCGATGTGACGTACGACACCGAAAGCGCGGTTGTGCCGGAAAATTCATGCAGCATTTCGACGGGCTCGATTGACGCGAACTGCAAGAATTTCTGGGTATTTGGGCCAATCGCGAACGTACTGGGCAAATGCAATGGCCCAAGGTGCGACAGCTCCAACGTCGTCGTCGTTTCCAAGCTGAACGGCACGGGCGCCGATGTGGCCTGCACCATCAGCGGCGGCGTGATAACCTGCCCGGTGACGCTGGATGCCACAACCAAGACTTGGACTGGCACGTTCAGGATCACCAATGCCAGCGGCAAGAGCAATAATCTCACCGCCACTTCGACCTGCAGTTCCAGCAGCGGAACAAACGCCAAGACCACGGGCTCGATCAGTGCAGGCCCGGCGGACAAGCAATCGGCATTCAACATGTGCGCGACGGACAGGGACGACGTGCCGCCGGCTGCGCCGACGCTGTCCTGGGTGGGGTCGAATCCCAAGACTCTGAGCTGGTCTGCCGTGGACGGGGCGACGGACTATAGGATATATACCTGCATGACCTCCACCAAGAGCAGTCTGACGGCTTGCACGCCCGGAACGCTGGTGTCGACAACGAGTTCCTTGAACTACGATCCGCAGGATCCGGCAGCCATGGACACGGTTTGCGTGGCCATCAAGTCCAGGAGCGGCACGCTGGTGAGCGGTTTGAGCAGCGTCAAGTGCGTTTACCTGAATGCTGCTGGGACGACATACACTTATCAGTAACCCGGGCTGGGGCTGGCCCGGGAAATGGCGGCTTTTGCCTCGTGGGACTGGCCGGAGAACTAGAGCCCTTTGGGCAAGGGAAAGCTGACCTTTTCCTGAAGACCGTCGAGCGGGGCCACTTCGGTGGCCCCGAGTTTTTTCAACTGTTCGATGACGCGCTTGACGCCGGCCACCAGATCCAT